>NZ_CP024636.1:2667855-2688558 GCF_009728735.1 Pantoea phytobeneficialis | reverse complement strand
ACAATCTCCTGCGCTTTATGATGGCGCAGATGGCTTACAGCCTGAAGAATGTGGAACCTTATCAGATGGGCTTTAAGCAGGCCGCGCTTTATCTGACGGGCCAGCTAAGCATCCTGCCCGCCGTAGCACCGGGAAAAATCCCGCGAATAATAAATGAAATAATGGAGATGGCAGGAAGCTTCGTGCTTCCGAAGCGAAGGCAGAGGCATTATCCACGGGCGGTAAAAAAGAGGCCGAAACGCTATGCGTTCCGGCATGACTGAGGCTTAACTGACAAGCATTACGCGATTTATCGCGCGGGTTTTACCGGCATCGCGAACGGATTCGCGCGATAAATCGCGCCGCTACAGGAAGGGGAGATTAGCGCAGCCAGGCGGGGATATCATTCAGCCCCATGGCCTGCTTGAGCATCATCGGTTTGATGCCTGGCAAGGTATCGGCCAGTTTCAACCCGACATCACGCAGCAATTTCTTGGCCGGATTGCTGCCCGCAAATAATTCACGGAAGCCCTGCATACCCGCCAGCATTAACGCAGCACTGTGCTTGCGACTGCGTTCATAACGGCGCAGATAGAGATGCTGACCAATATCCTTGCCCTGACTGTGCAGGCGGCGGATTTCACCGATCAACTCCGCCGCATCCATAAAGCCGAGATTGACACCCTGGCCTGCCAATGGGTGGATGGTGTGCGCGGCATCGCCGACCAGCGCCAGTCGGTGCGCAGCAAAGTTACGTGCATAGCGCGCCATCAGCGGGAAGGTTTTACGTTCGCTCTCGACCTGGCACAGACCCAGGCGCATATCGAACGCGACGGAAAGCTGTTGATTAAACAGCGCTTCGGGCATCGCCTGCAAACGGCTGGCTTCCTGCGGCGACAACGACCAGACAATGGAGCTGAGATGCGGGTCCTGCATCGGCAAAAATGCCAGAATGCCGTCGCCGTGGAACACCTGGCGCGCCACCGCATCATGCGGCAGATCGGTGCGGATATTTGCCACCAGCGCGTGATGATCATAATCCCAGAAAGTGATAGGAATATCGGCCTTATCACGCAACCACGAGTTGGCACCGTCAGCGGCAATCAATAAACGCGCGCTCATCATGCTGCCGTCCTGGAGCGTGATAAAGGCTTCGTTGTCGCCAAACGCCACCTGCTGCAACTGCGCCGGAGCCAGCAAGGTGATATCGCTGCACTGGCTGGCACGTTGCCACAGCGCGCTGTGAATCACCGGATTTTCAATAATATGGCCGAGATGTGCGAGGCCCTGCTGCTCATCATCGAAACTGATGCTGCCAAAGCTGTCCTGATCCCACACTTCCATGCCGTGATACGCGCTGGCGCGCAGAGCCAGAATCGTTGACCAGACATCCAGTTTTTGCAGCAGGCGTTCGCTGGCGGCATTGATTGCCGAGACGCGAACGGATGGCGCAGCTGCCGGATCAAACTGCGGTTCTGCGGCCTTCTCCAGCACCGCGACGCGTAATCCGCTGCCTTGCAGCCCACAGGCGACGGCCAGTCCGACCATGCCACCACCAGCGATAGCCACATCAAAAGTTTGCATTGCTGCCCCTTAATTCATGCTTAACGTTTTACCCAGCCGAGCGTACGCGCGGCAAGGGGGTTTCGCAGCCACGGCAGGTGGTCCATCGCCACCAGCCCAAAATTTCGTCCTGCCACTAGCGGAGCATAACGGTTGGCGAACAACCGCACCAGACCATCGGTGACGCCAATGGTGGCGGCACGGTCCGGTTGGCGTCGTGCGGCAAAATGATGCAGCACCGCATAACTGCCAGGGTCCTGACGCTGGCGCCAGGCGCTGGCGAGATTTTCCGCCAGCGACATCACATCACGCAGGCCGAGGTTAAAGCCCTGCCCGGCAATGGGATGCAGCGTTTGCGCCGCATTGCCAACCAGCGCCAGACGATGCGCCACCTGGCGTTCAGCCGTTTGCAACGCCAGCGGGTAGATTTCGCGCTGACCGGTATGGGTGAAGCGCCCGAGACGCCAGCCAAAGGCCTGTTGCAACTCACGCAGGAAAGTCGCGTCATCCCACTGCATCAGGGCTTCTCGGTCATCCAGCGGATGACACCATACCAGTGACATGCGATTGCCCGACATCGGTAACAGCGCCAGTGGGCCATGTTCGGTAAAACGCTCAAAGGCGCGCCCCTGATGTGGCAACTGCGTGGTGACATTGGCAATCACCGCCAATTGCTGATAATCCTCACGCTGCCAGTTAATGCCGCAGGAGGCAGCCAGCGGTGAACGCGAACCGTCAGCCGCCACCAACAAAGCACCGTCCAGTTGCTCGCCGCTATCGAGCGTGACCTGCACGTTATCAGCGCTGCGTGACACCGCTGTGACCTGCGCCGGGCAACGTAACGTTACACCCGGCGCCTGTTTCAGACGCTGGAACAGCCGTTGTCCAACATCGAACAACTCCACCACCTGCCCCAACGCCGGGAGCTGATAATCCGCCGCCTGCATCGAGACAAACCCAGTGTGGCCACGGTCAGAAACGTGCACCTGGGTGATTGGCGTGCCGCAATCCTGCAATGAACGCCACAGATCGATCTCCGCCAGTTGCTGGCAAGTGCCGGCTGCCAGCGCGATGGCACGGCCGTCATACCCCGGATGCGCACGGCTGTCCGGCTCACTGCGCTCTATCAGCGTTACCGGCAGTTTTCCCTGAGTGAGATGGGATAACGCCAGTGCCAGAGTGGCACCGGTCATGCCGCCGCCTGCAATCAGAATGCTCATGCCTGTCGTGCCGCCGCCATTAAGGCTTCAATCGCATCAGCATCCTTCACTACGCTGTCGGTCAGATTCTCGTTGCCGTCTTCGGTGATGACGATGTCATCTTCGATACGAATACCGATTCCGCGATATTGCGGAGGCACCCTGGCGTCTGGTGCGATATACAGACCAGGCTCAATGGTCAGAACCATGCCGGGTTCGAGGATGCGGTCGCGGCTTGGTGTGCCGTAGTGACCGACATCATGTACATCCAGCCCCAGCCAATGGCTCAAACCGTGCATAAAAAATTCACGATGGGCCTGCTCGGCCAGCAGGGCATCCACTTCGCCTTCCATCACCCCCAGTTCCACCAGGCCGGTGACCATGATACGCACCACTTCTTCGTTCACGTCATGGATGCTCACGCCCGGACGGAAGAGTTCCAGCGCTTTGTACAGTGACGCCAGCACGATGTCGTAAATGGCACGCTGAGGGGCGGTGAACTTGCCGTTAACCGGGAAGGTTCGCGTGATATCGCCCGCGTAGCCCTGGAATTCGCAACCTGCGTCAATCAGTACCAAATCACCATCGCGCATCTCGCACTCATTTTCGGTGTAGTGCAGGATGCAGCCGTTTTCACCCGCTCCGACAATGGTGTTGTAGGAGGGAAAACGTGCGCCGTGACGATTGAACTCATGCTGGATTTCACCTTCAAGCTGATATTCAAACATCCCCGGACGACAGACCTGCATGGCGCGGGTATGGGCCAGCGCGCTGATTTCCCCGGCACGACGCAGGATGGCGATCTCTTCGGGTCCTTTGAACAGGCGCATATCATGCACCCACGGACGCCAGTCGGTGAGGGTATCTGGCGCGCTCAGGTTCTGACGGAAGCCACGACGCAGTTTTTCCAGCGCACTGAACACCAGTTTGTCGGCTTCGGCATACAACCCCTGGGCGTGATACACCACATCCAGACCGTTTAACAGTTGATGCAGTTGTTCGCCAATATCGTCCCACGGCAATGCCCGGTCCACGCCGAGTTTCGCCGGTGCCGCATCCTGGCCCAGACGACGGCCAAACCAGATTTCGGCGGTCAGATCACGCACGCGGTTGAACAACACGCTGTGGTTGTGCGTCTCGTCGCTTTTAATCAACACCAGCAACGCCTGCGGCTCGTTAAAACCGGTGAAATACCAGAAATCGCTGTTCTGACGGAAGGGATACTCGCTGTCGTTACTGCGCGTCACTTCCGGCGCAGCAAAAATCAATGCGGCACTACCGGGCGCCATACGGGCAATCAGCGCCTGACGACGTTGCTGGAAAGTTTCCAGTGTAATCATGTTTGCACTCCCTGTTGAAAAGCGGGCACGGCAGTACCCGGAATGACGCGCTTAGTGTAGCGTGGGCTTCTGTACTTCAGGTGCTGTCGGCGGTCGCGGCTGGGTGAAGGTGTCGTGACACAGCAGCGCGGCAACGCGCACATACTCAATCACCTCTTCGAGTGATTGCTCAAGCTCTTCCTGATCTTCATCTTCGTCGTAGCCCAGTTGAGCGATGGTGCGCAGGTCATCAATCGCTTCTCCGGTTTCGCCGGTGACCTTGTCCAGTTTCGGCTGAGTCACACCCAGTCCCAGCAGGAAATGGTTGACCCATCCCGCCAGCGCATCGGCACGGTCAAATACCGTGATGTCATCGTCGTCAGGCAACATCAGTTGAAACAGGAAACCCTCTTCATCCAGAGTGTTGGTCAGGCTTTCATGGAGCGCCTGCAACGGCTGCGACAGGCTTTGTGAAAAGGCCATGCCTTCGTTGGTGAGGTCGTGCACCAGCGTCTTCCAACTGTTATCCTGGTTACCGCCGCACAGGATGCCGCAAATCAGGCCGTGCATTTCGGCGGGTGTCATTCCCACGCCCTGCTGGGAAAGCGCCGCTGCCAGCGCGTTGTAAGTGGGCGTTGCGTTCTGTAAAGACATAAGCTTTGGTCGTCGTTGGCAGAATAAGTTCGTGTTATGCTACCACCAGGTGCCTCAGGGTTTCCAGAAAAGGGGTTGTAACTTCTCACCCAGGTCTATATAGTTGCGCTCCTCCCAAGCCATTGACTGCTAAGGGAGATGCGGGCGAAGTAATCAGTCAGGAAGGTGGCATGTCTGCACAACCGGTAGATATTCAGATTTTTGGTCGTTCGTTGAGAGTGAATTGTCCGCCTGAACAGCAAGATGCGCTGAATGCGGCAGCTGAGGACCTCAATCAACGGTTGCAAGATTTAAAAGTTCGCACTAGAGTCACAAATACAGAGCAACTGGTGTTCATCGCCGCGTTAAACATCTGCCACGAATTGGCACAAGAGAAAGGTAAGACGCGCGACTACGCAGCCAATATGGAACAACGTATTCGTATGCTGCAACAGACCATTGAACAAGCATTAGTTGAGCAAGGTCGCATAACTGATCGCCAGGGCACAAAGTTTGAATAACACTTCATGGTTATCGTGATACAGTAACGGTGAAGTAAATTTTCTCTGAGATGTTTGCATGCGGGCCAGTCCCCTGAGCCGATATTTCATTACCACAGAATGTGGCGCTCCGTAACTTGTGAGCATGCTCGGTCCGTCCGAGAAGCCTGATAGTTGCGACGACACATTCACCTTGAACCAAGGGTTCAAGGGTTACAGCCTGCGGCGGCATCTCGGAGATCTCCTCTTAGTTCCACTTCTGTTATCCCCCGGTACGCATGATATAGTGGCTGGCAACAGCCGACTTTGCCGGGGATATCATGTCTGAACCCTCATTTCGTGACCGACAAGACATTCGTCAACATGTGCGTCATCTGCGCCGCAACCTCACGGCTGAACAGCAGGAACAAGCCGCCGATTTGCTGGCAGAGCATGCGATAAATTTTGCGCCCATCAGCAATGCCGAACGTATTGCGTTGTTCTTGTCCGTTGATGGGGAGTTGAATACTCGCCCACTCATCGCCAAGCTCTGGCAACAGAAAAAACAGGTTTTCCTGCCGGTGCTGCACCCTTTCGCCCCCGGAAATTTACTGTTCCTGCGCTACACACCCGACACGCCACTCAGCCCGAATAAATTAAGCATCCCGGAACCGCCGCTGGATATCACCCAAATGGTCACCCTTGATCAGCTGGACGTGGTGATGGTGCCATTAGTCGCGTTCGACCAAAGCGGGCAGCGATTGGGTATGGGAGGCGGTTTTTACGATCGCACGCTACAAAACTGGCAGCAGCATGGTTTTCTACCGGTGGGGATTGCGCATGACTGTCAGCATGTTGAAACGCTGCCAGTAGCGACCTGGGATGTGCCGTTGCCGGTGGTGATTACACCGTCGAAATTGTGGCAGTGGTAACCGGGTTATTGCGCGATAAATCGCGCCGCTACGATAGCTGTAGCAGCGCGATGTTAAATCAGTACAGCAAGCGCGCGCGAATGGTGCCCGGAATCGCCTTCATCAGTTGCAGCGCTTTATCCGCCACATCCTGCTGTGCATCGATATCGATCACCACGTAGCCCATCAGCGGCGAGGTTTGCAGATACTGGGCGGCAATGTTGATGCCCTGCTCGGCAAAAATCTGGTTGATGGCGGTCAGTACACCCGGACGGTTTTCGTGGATGTGCAACAGGCGACTGGCGCTGGCGGCATGCATCGGCAACGACACTTCCGGGAAGTTAACGGCAGACAGGGTTGAACCGTTGTCAGAATACTTCGCCAACTTGCCAGAGACTTCCAGACCGATGTTTTCCTGCGCTTCCTGCGTCGAACCACCGATATGTGGCGTCAGAATCACATTATCAAATTCACACAGCGGTGAATTGAACGGATCGCTGTTGGTCGCCGGCTCCACCGGGAACACGTCAATCGCCGCACCCGCCAGATGTTTGTTGGACAAGGCATCGCACAGCGCCGGAATATCAATCACCGTACCGCGTGCGGCGTTAATCAGCAGCGCACCTGGCTTCATCAGCGCCAGTTCAGCGGCACTGATCATATTCTGCGTTGATGGGGTTTCCGGTACGTGCAGGCTGACCACATCACTCATGTTGAGCAGGTCAGACAGGTGACGCACCTGTGTGGCGTTGCCCAGCGGCAGTTTGTTCTCGATATCGTAGAAAAACACATGCATGCCAAGGCTTTCCGCCAGCACACCGAGCTGCATACCGATGTGGCCATAGCCGATGATACCCAGCTTCTTGCCACGAGCTTCATAGGAACCCGCTGCAATTTTATTCCAGATACCGCGGTGCGCTTTGGCGTTCGCTTCCGGGATGCCACGCAGCATCAGCAGCATTTCACCAATCACCAGTTCGGCAACCGAACGGGTGTTGGAGAACGGGGCGTTAAACACCGGCACGCCACGTTTTGCTGCTGCATTCAGGTCAACCTGGTTGGTGCCGATACAGAAGCAGCCAACCGCAACCAGTTTTTCAGCCGCAGCGAAAATCTCTTCGGTCAGTTGGGTACGGGAACGGATACCAATGAAGTGTGCGTCACGAACGGAGGACTTCAGAGTCTCCGCATCCAGTGCACCTTTGTGGAATTCGATGTTGGTGTAACCTGCTGCGCGCAGGTTATCCAGCGCACTCTGATGGACACCTTCCACCAGCAGGAACTTAATCTTGTCTTTTTCCAGTGATAACTCTGCCATTTCCCGACCCTATTCAGAATTCAACGAGGGCTGCCATAAGCCAGCCTTCTGTCAAAATATCAAAAAATTCGTTTGCAGCAAGACAATCGATTGCCTCGACCTCAGCACGCGTCAGCGCTACGGCAGCACAATGCCGTACAAAATCGGGATATGCGTACAGAGCGAAGAATGAACCTGCTGTTGATGACTGTTTTGTGACATAAGTCACCGAATTTCAGCATACGAAGAAAAGATGTTTTGCGTATGGAAATAAGCGGCGCTGCAACAGCGCCGGACAGATCATTTGGTAATGGTTTTTACGCCATCAGCAGTGCCGATCAGCGCAACATCAGCGCCGCGAGCTGCAAAAAGCCCTACCGTCACCACACCAGGCAGCGCATTGATGGCTTTTTCCAGCGCGATCGGATCGAGGATGCGTAGATTATGCACGTCGAGAATAATGTTGCCGTTATCGGTCACCACGTTCTGACGATATTCTGGCAGGCCGCCCAATTTCACCAGTTCACGCGCCACATAGGAACGCGCCATCGGGATCACTTCAACCGGCAGCGGAAAGTGGCCCAGTACATCCACTTCTTTCGAGGCATCGGCAATACAGATAAATTTCTCAGCCACAGCGGAGACAATTTTCTCACGCGTCAGCGCCGCGCCGCCGCCTTTAATCATCTGCATCTGCGGATTGATCTCATCAGCACCGTCGACATATACCGAGAGCGAATCCACTTCATTGAGATCAAACACATGAATGCCGAGGGATTTCAGTTTCTGCGTTGAGGCTTCCGAGCTGGAAACTGCGCCCTCAATTTGATGCTTAATCGAACCTAACGCATCAATAAAATGAGCAGCGGTCGAACCGGTGCCAACGCCAACAATGGTGCCCGGCTGCACATATTGCAGTGCTGCCCAACCTACCGCTTTTTTCAGTTCATCCTGGGTCATGGTATGTTTAAAACCTGTGCGACAACGAGGTGCGCGTAGTATAAAACAAGGCGGCGTAAAAAAGCGCGGCTGTTAAAGGCTTTGTAACTCAGTGCACAAAAACCATCTTTTGATTTTTTGTGGCATAGTACCCTCCATCCTGAACGAGAGAGAACAACAATGAAACGCCCGGATTATCGAACGCTTCAGGCGCTGGATGCTGTGATTCGTGAACGCGGCTTTGAGCGCGCCGCGCAAAAACTTTGTATTACGCAGTCTGCGGTGTCGCAGCGTATTAAACAGCTGGAAAATTTATTCGGTCAGCCGCTGCTGGTGCGTACCGTACCGCCGCGCCCGACGGAACAGGGGCAGAAGCTGCTGGCGTTGTTGCATCAGGTGGAGCTGCTGGAAGAGGAGTGGCTGGGTGATGAAAACGGTGGCACCACGCCGCTGTTGTTGTCACTGGCGGTCAACGCCGACAGTCTGGCAACCTGGCTGCTGCCCGCATTGAAAGATGTGCTGGCCGATTCCCCGGTGCGCCTCAACATTCAGGTCGAAGACGAAACCCGTACTCAGGAGCGCTTGCGTCGTGGTGAAGTAGTGGGTGCGGTGAGTATTCAGCCACAACCCTTACCGAGCTGTCTGGTTGATCAACTGGGTGCGTTAGATTATCTGTTTGTAGCTTCACCCGAGTTTGCCAATCGCTACTTCCCGAATGGCGTGACACGTTCGGCGCTGCTGAAAGCCCCGGCCATTGCCTTTGATCATCTCGATGATATGCATCAGGCGTTTCTGCAACAGAATTTCGATCTGTCGCCGGGTAGCGTACCCTGCCATATCGTTAACTCGTCGGAAGCCTTCGTCCAGCTGGCTCGTCAGGGGTCGACCTGCTGTATGATCCCGCATTTGCAGATTGAACGTGAACTGGCGAATGGTGAGTTGGTGGATTTGACGCCCGGCTTGTACCAGCGCCGGATGCTGTACTGGCATCGCTTTGCCCCGGAAAGCCGTCTGATGCGCCGCGTCACCGATGCATTAATTGCCCACGGCCACCGCGTATTGCGTCAGGATGATTTAGCGGCCTGACAGCAGCACGAATTCGTAGCGGCGCGAGTTATCACGCACAGGATTGAGCGATAAATCGCGCCGCTACGGAAACATTACGGTGTATTCGGTTTGATATCGAATACCACATCCACCTGATCGTCAAAGTGAATGGTCTGCTGCTCGTAGGTTTGCTGCGCTGAGGTATCCGCCTCTGATGCCGCCGCTTTGAACATGCGTGCCATCGGCATCGGCTGATAGTTGGCTACGTGATAGCGGATGCTATACACCGGACCGAGTTTCGCATTGAAACCTTCCGCCAGTGCTGATGCCTGCTGAGTTGCATTGGCGATAGCCGCTTTACGCGCCTGATCCTTATAGGTCTGCGGATTTGCCACGCCGAGATCGACAGCACGAATCTCGTTCAACCCGGTTTTCAACGCCCCATCCAGCAGTTCATTCAGCTTCTCCAGCTGACGCAGCGTCACCTGTACCTGGCGTACTGCGCGGTAGCCTTTCAGTACCGACTTCCCCTCTTTGGTGTAATCGTACTCCGGCTGGGTGCTGAGGTTAGCAGCATCGATATCTTTCTTCTCGATGCCATTTTTTTGCAGAAAATCAAAATATTGTGCAACACGGCTATCGGCCTGCTTTTTCGCATCCGCCGCGTCTTTCGATGAAACATTCACCACAATCGAGAGCGTAGCAATATCCGGACGTGCCTCGACACTTGCCTGCCCTGAAGTCACCACATGCGGCCCATTCGGCAGCTCGTCGGCCTGAACCATCGCAGGCAATGCGCCCGCGCTCATTACGGCGGCCAGCGCCAGTGCTTTGAGTTTCACGAAAGTCCTCCTTGAAGATTCAATTCTGAGGTCGCCACTATGGCGAAGCCTGCTACACATTACCATGCGTGATGGTCTGAGTTTTGATTCAACGAAAAGTTCGGGCACTCTGCTGTTTTATCGTCTCCGCGATCACAAAATAATCACCCTGTATTCGCTGAATTTGCCTACCAGTGTTTCTATTAAAGAGACACTCTGACCTCCGGGAGCGTTCCACGATGACAGAGCAACCGATAGCCCAACCCCACGTTTGTGTCCGTGCCGGGCGCACACGCTTTCTGATGCTTGGCCTGGTGTTTATCAACATCATTATTAATTACATGGACCGTACCAACCTGTCGGTCGCCGCCACGACAATGGCCGGTGAATTACGCTTCACGCCGCTGGAGATGGGGTTAATTTTCTCTGCCTTTGGCTGGATTTATGCCGCCTTACAGATCCCCGGCGGTTTCCTGATCGATCGTCTGGGCGCGCGGCTGGTGTATGGCGTCGGGCTGTTTGTCTGGTCGATGGTGACGGCGCTACACGCCTTTGCCGGTAGCTTTCTCGCGCTGTTTGGCCTGCGTCTGGGCGTCGGTGCCTTTGAAGCCCCGGTGATGCCCGCCAACAACCGGGTGATCTCCAGTTGGTTCCCGGAACAGGAGCGCGCCAGCGCCATCGGTATTTACTCTTCGGCGCAGTTTGTCGGTTTAGCCTGCATGACCCCGCTGCTGTTTCATGTGCAGGATGCGTTTGGCTGGCGCGGCTTGTTTCTGATTACCGGTGTCGCAGGCATGATTTGGGCGCTGGTGTGGTATGTCCTCTACCGCGAACCAGGCGATCACAAAGGGGTTTCCCAGGCGGAACTGAATTATCTGCGCAGCAATGGCGCGCTACTGGGTGACCGCCAGAGCGCTCAACCACCACGCGCGCGCTGGCAGGATCTGGCGCAGATGTTCCGCAGTCGCAAGCTGGTTGGCATCTACATTGGTCAGTTCACCATTTCGGCTACCTTCTGGTTCTTCCTCACCTGGTTCCCGACCTACCTGGTGGAATATCGTCATATGGCGTTTATTAAGAGCGGCTATGTGGCGTCACTGCCCTACTTCGCCGCCTTTTGCGGCGTGCTACTGGCGGGCTTTGCCTCGGACCGCATGATACGTCGGGGCGTTTCGGCCAGTGTTGCTCGCAAACTACCGGTAATCCTCGGATTATCGCTGACCTTATTTATTCTCGGGGCCAATTACACGGACAACTCCGCGCTGATCATCCTGTTTATGTCTGTCGCCTTCTTTGGCAACGGCCTCGCGACCATTACCTGGGTGTTTGTTACCGCGCTGGCACCGCGCCATTTAATCGGGCTGGCCGGTGGCGTATTTAACTTCACCGGCGCGCTCTCCTCCATTGTGGTGCCGATCGCCATTGGCGCATTAATCGATGGCGACAATTTCGCGCCAGCGCTGGCGTTTATCGCCATGCTGGCCGCTATCGGCATCGCCAGTTACGTGTTTATCGTCGGGAAAATCGACCATGTTAGCGCGCAATGATCATGCGCTGCGCCAGCGCCTGCAACTGCGCCAGACGCTGCTGGAGATGTGCCTCATCCGCCTGCCAGATTTTGGCGAACGCCAGGGCCGCGCGATTGTTATTAATCGGCAGTGCCATGCTGATTTCGCCATCGTCACGATGCCAGATGAGGGTGTCCTGCGTGCGTTTACGCGCCAGCAGCGGGGCAATCTGCGCCCATTGATCGTCGGTGAAACGTGGCCGCAAGGCTTCATCGCTCTCCGCCGCCAACAGCGATACGCCGATCACCGACTGCCAGGCGGGCAACATATGGTAGCCCGCCAGCGCCTGGCTGGTGCTGGTACGCTCGCCCGGTTCCGAGTGCCAGATATAGATCACCTGGTCCTCCCACAGCACGCCCAGCGCCACCACGATATCGCGTGGCGCATTGGCTTCCAGTTGTGGCAGCGCCTGGGCAAACAGCGACGATCCGCGAATCGCCTGTGCTGCCAGCGCATGTACCCCAGGTCCGGGCAGATAGCGGCGATGCTCATCCTGCATCGTCAGACCAATCGAGGCCATGGTCATCAGCAGGCGGTTAACCCGCGTGCTGTTCATCCCCATCTGGCGCGCCAGTTCGCGACAGCCAACGGCTTTATCACTGGAAACCAGATATTGCAGGCAGCGAATACCGTCAATCAGGCTTTGATTGGGTTGAGAAGACATACATCACCCTGTGGCGGTCAAAAATTTAATCTTAGCGTCAGAGTTACAGGAATGAAATGATGCAAATTTTCTCCTCTCAGGATAGCCGCCAATTTCCCCTGCAACCTTTGCAAGCGGATGTGTTGGTGGCCGGTGGTGGTTTGGCCGGTGTCTGCGCCGCGCTGGCCGCAGCGCGTGATGGCGTGACAGTGGTGCTGATTCAGGATCGCCCGGTGCTGGGCGGCAATGCCTCCAGCGAAGTTCGTCTGTGGGCCAACGGTGCCACCTCGCACATGGGTAACAATAATCGCTGGGCGCGCGAAGGTGGCATCATGGGCGAGATCATGGAGGAGAACCTGTGGCGCAACAAAGAAGGCAACCCGGTGTTGTTTGATCTGGTGCTGCTGGATCTCGTCCAGGCACAGCCCGGCCTGACGCTGCTGCTGAACACCACAGTGACCGGGATAGAAAAATCAGGTCGCCAGTTACAGGCTGTGCATGCCTTTAACGCCATCAACCAGACGCGCTATCACGTTAGCGCCCGACAATTTATCGATGCCAGTGGGGACGGGGTATTGGGCTATCTGGCAGGTGCCGCGCATCGGGTCGGTGCGGAATCGGTAGAGGAATTCGGTGAGAAAATGGCTCCCGGCGAGCATTTTGGCCACAAACTCGGTCACTCTATCTACTTCTACACCAAACGCAGCGCTGAGCCTGTGCGTTTTATCCCGCCAGGCTTTGCCCTGAAGGATATCCAGGCCATTCCACGCTATAAACGCCTGACCTCTGAACTGAACGGTTGCGACTTGTGGTGGCTGGAATGGGGAGGACGGCTCGACACGGTGCATGAGAGCGAAACCATCAAATGGGAGCTGTGGAAAATCGTCTGGGGCGTGTGGGATTATATCAAGAATTCCGGCGAGTTTCCCGATGCGGAAAACCTGACTATCGAATGGGTCGGCCTGATCCCCGGCAAACGTGAAAGCCGCCGCTTTCTCGGTGACACGCTGCTATGTCAGCAGGATATCGTGGAACAGCACGATCATTATGATGCCGTGGCCTATGGCGGTTGGTCGATTGACCTGCATCCCGCTGATGGCGTCTACAGCGAACATGATGGCTGCCGCCAGTTTCACAGCAAAGGCACCTACACCATCCCATTCCGCGCCTTGTACAGCCGGTCGCTGGATAACCTGCTGCTGACCGGCAGGTTGATCTCCGCCACCCATGTGGCGTTCGGTAGCGCACGCGTGATGTGTACCTGCGGCGTACTCGGTGAGGTGGTGGGACGTGCAGCGGCGATCTGCCAGCAGCAGCATCTCACCCCAGGCGAGCTGTCCACTCCTGAACGAATCGGACAGCTTCAGCAGCATCTGCTGCGCCAGGGCGCTTACATTCCGCGCCAGCGGCTGTTTAGCCCGTCCGGCGCAGTGAAGGTACACGTCAGCAGCACGCTTCAGCTCAGTTCCCTGCCTGCTGATGGTGGCTGGCAGCCCCTGAAATCACGTTGCGCGCTGCTGCTGCCCTTGAAAGCCGGAGAACGTTTGCCCGCACTGAAGGTGTCGATGCGGGCGGCTGCACAACAGTCGCTACAGGTGTCGCTGCTGACCAGTGAAAACCCGGCCAATACCTGTGGCGACCGTCATCTGGCCAGTCAGACGATCTGCGTCAACGATCAAGGGGAATACCGGCTGGATTTTGCCTGGCACGCCGACTGCGATCGTTACCTGATGATTGCCTTTGCCGAGAATCCGGCGATTGAGATCGCCCTGACCAACCAGCGGCTGCCGGGCATCATGATGGTGTTTAACAGCCTGAATCCACGGGTGGCAAAACGCACTCGCCAGATTAATGATGGCGATTATGGTGTCGATGAATTTGATTTCTGGCTACCACGCCGCGCACCACACCAGGTTCTCATCGCCTTCTCCCTTGAGGCTCCGTTGCAACTGTGGCATCGCGACGCGCTACTGAACGGTAAGCTGCGCCCGGAAAGTCATACTAACTGTTGGGTTCCGGCATCAGACGACAGTGCGCCGGTGGTGAGCTGGCAATGGTCACAGCCCCAGCAGGCCAGCCAACTCACCCTGTTGTTTGATAATGATTTTGACCATGCAATGGAGACGGTGCAGATGGGGCATGCGCAGGCCGTAACGCCGCATTGCACCACCCATTACCGCGTATGGCTGGATGAGATGTTGCTGGCTGAGGTGAACGATAACCATCATTCACTCTGCCATCATGCATTGCCGCAGGGCGTGAGTTTTCGGCAAATACGCCTTGAACTGCTTGCCACGGCGGGCGCTCTGCCCGCACTTTACGGTTTGCATCTGCATCACCAGTTGGCGATACCCTGACGCGCCAGCTGGGAAGCAATCACCCACATCACCGTGCCTACCAGCAAATTGATAATACGTTGCGCACGCACGGTGCGCAGTCGGGGCGATAACCATGCGGCCATCAGCGCCAGACCAAAGAACCAGATGATCGAGGCGCTGACGCTGCCGAGGGCAAACCAACGGCGTGCGGCTTCAGACGGCAACTGACCACCGAGACTCCCCAACACCACAAAGGTATCGATATAAACATGGGGGTTGAGCCAGGTTACCGCCAATAGGGTGGCGATAATGCGCCAGCGTCCCTGCTTTATCATCTCTGCCGATGCCAGCGAGACATCCCCCTGCCAGGCATTGCGCAATGCACCCCAGCCATACCAGCTCAGAAAGACCACGCCGGTCCAGGTGATAAGCATCAGCAGCACTGGCGACTGATTAAGCAAAGCGCTGCCGCCGAAGATACCGCCACAAATCAAAGCAATGTCACTCAGGGTGCAGAGTGCCGCCGTCATCAAATGATAATGGCGTTTTATGCCCTGGTTCATCACGAAGGCGTTTTGCGGCCCTAACGGCAGAATGAGCGAAGCCCCAAGAGCAAGCCCTTGTAAATAAACAGATAACACGGAAATTTTTCCATCAACATGGGTGATGGCGTGAAGTATAAAGGCGTGAAATTATTAGAGGAAATGGAAAAAATTAATGGGTCATTAGTAAAAGCGATTACGTAGCGGCGCGATTTATCGCGCAATTCCGTGCGCGGTGTCGGAAAAACCCGCGCGATAAATCGCGCCGCTACGCTTGAGAGGATTACTCGGTGCGTTCAGCCACCGCTGCCTCGTTTTTCACCGGATGGAAATGTACATCCATCTGCGGATAAGGGATGCCGATCCCATGCGCGTCCAGCGTACGCTTGTAGTTTTTCAGCAGGTCCCAGTAGACGTTTTGCAGGTCGCTGCTCTTGCTCCAGCAACGCACAACGAAGTTGAGCGACGAGGCAGCCAGTTCGTTCAGGCCAATCTGGATACCCAGGTCCTTCAGCACGCGCTCGTCCGCTTCGGTCACTTCTTTCAGTAAGCTGATAACCTGATCCACATCCGCATCATAGGCCACGCCGATAATAAATTCGTTACGGCGAATCGGTTCACGAGAGTAGTTAACGATATTACCGGCAATGATTTTGCCGTTCGGTACCACCACGATTTTGCCATCGGCGCTTTTCAGGGTGGTGGAGAAGATCTGCACGTTCTGTACGGTACCCGTCACGCCACCAAGATCAACGAACTCGCCGGTACGGAACGGACGGAAGGTCACCAGCAGCACGCCAGCTGCGAGGTTGGAGAGCGACCCCTGCAATGCCAGACCCACGGCCAGACCTGCGGCACCCAGAACGGCGATCACTGAGGCGGTCTGCACACCCACGCGTCCGAGCGCGGCGATAATGGTAAAGGCGATAATGCCGTAGCGCACCAGCGCTGACAGGAAATCTGCCACGGTAGCATCGATATGACGCGCCACCAGCACCCGATTGATGGCATTCGAAATGATGCGCGCCACAATCATCCCGATGATGATGATGGCAATCGCCGCCACAATATTGACGACATAGCTCAGGATCAGTTCCTGATTGCGTACCAGCCATCCACCCGCGTTGTTAATGCCGTCAACGACATTTAAATCTTCCATTTGTTAGCCCTGTTGTTGAGTTTCCCGCAGGAAAGAACAAAAACTGCCAGAATGAATCCGACACTCCCGCGTACAAGGGTAAACAATAATGGGGGCCAGCGCCAAAGATGGTCAGAATTTACTGAATAATCCGAAAATAATGCATAAAAAAAGGCCCTTTCGGGCCTTTTTTGTACTGTAAGGGAAAATTACAGTACGTCGATCGCGTTAAGCTCTTTGAACGCCTGTTCCAGGCGAACCACCATGGATGCCTGAGCAGAGCGCAGCCATACGCGCGGATCGTAGTATTTTTTGTTCGGGCTATCTACGCCGTTCGGGTTACCGAGCTGGCCTTGCAGATAGTCTTCGTTCTTTTTGTAGTACTGCAGGATACCGTCCCAGGTCGCCCATTGGGTGTCGGTATCGATGTTCATCTTGATCACGCCGTAGCTGATTGACTCTTCGATTTCCGCAGCAGAAGAACCGGAACCACCGTGGAATACGAAATCCAGCGAGTTGTGCGGCAGGTTGTGTTTCTTAGAAACATATTCCTGAGAATCACGCAGGATGGTCGGGGTCAGCTTAACGTTACCCGGCTTGTACACGCCGTGAACGTTACCGAAAGATGCCGCAATGGTGAAACGCGGGCTGATTTTGCTCAGTTCGGTGTACGCGTAATCCACGTCTTCCGGCTGGGTGTACAGGGCAGAAGCGTCCATGTGGCTGTTGTCCACACCATCTTCTTCGCCGCCAGTGCAGCCCAGTTCGATTTCCAGCGTCATACCCAGTTTCGCCATACGGGTCAGATATTTACTGGAGATCTCGATGTTTTCATGCAGTGACTCTTCAGACAGGTCAATCATGTGAGAAGAGAACAGCGGCTTACCGGTTTTGGCGAAGTGTGCTTCACCCGCGTCCAGCAGACCGTCGATCCACGGCAGCAGTTTTTTCGCGCAGTGGTCAGTGTGCAGGATAACCGGCACGCCATACAGCTCAGCCATCAGGTGCACATGGTGCGCACCGGCAATAGCACCGGCAATCGCCGCGCCCTGAGGTTTGTCGGTTTTGTAACCTTTACCCGCGATGAAAGCAGCACCACCATTGGAGAACTGAACGATGACCGGCGATTTCACTTTCGCTGCCGCTTCCAGTACTGCGTTGATGGAATCTGTGCCGACGCAGTTTACTGCTGGCAGGGCGAATTTGTTCTCTTTCGCCACTTTGAAGATTTTCTGAACGTCATCACCAGTGACAACGCCGGGTTTTACGAAATCAAAAATTTTAGACATGGTTGTGTCCTGTTTCGTTTACCGTTCATCCCCGAATCGAGGGGGACTGGATTTTATGCCCCATAGCGTCAGGGCAAGTCTTCAGGCGACGCCAAAGCGCCGCCCCCAAAAGATTACTGCTTCGCGCGCTCTTCCAGCATGGCTACGGCTGGCAGTTTTTTACCTTCCACGAATTCGAGGAATGCGCCGCCACCGGTAGAGATGTAGGAGATCTTGTCTTCGATACCGAACAGATCAATGGCTGCCAGGGTGTCACCACCGCCTGCGACAGAGAACGCTTCGCTGTCAGCGATCGCGTTAGCAACGATTTCGGTGCCTTTACGGAAGTTCGGGAACTCGAACACGCCAACCGGACCGTTCCACAGGATGGTTTTTGCGTCTTTCAGCAGTTTTGCCATTGCCTGTGCGGTTTCATCACCGAAGTCCATAATTTCTTCGTTATCCGCCACTTCGGAAACCTTTTTCACGGTTGCCGGTGCGGTTTCAGAGAATTCTGTGCCTACGCGGGAGTCGGTCGGAACCGGGATACCGTACTGGTCACGCAGACCTTTGGCCGCTTCCACGAAGTCTGGCTCGTACAGGGATTTACCGACGTTGTTGTCGATAGCCACGAAGGTGTTAGCGATACCACCGCCGACGATCACGGTGTCAGCGATTTTCACCAGCGATTGCAGCACGTCGAATTTGGTAGAGACTTTAGAACCACCGACAACCGCCACCAGCGGACGCTGCGGGTTGCTCATCACTTTGCCCAGCGCTTCCAGCTCAGCAGAGAGCAGCGGACCGGCACAGGCGATCGGTGCGAATTTACCTACGCCGTGAGTTGATGCCTGCGCACGGTGCGCAGTACCGAAGGCATCCATCACAAACACGTCGCACAGCGCGGCGTATTTTTTGGACAGCGCTTCGTCGTCTTTCTTCTCGCCTTTGTTGAAGCGTACGTTTTCCAACACCACCAGCTCACCCGCACCGACTTCAACGCCGTCGAGGTAATCTTTAGCCAGGGTAACTGTAGTGCCGTTCAGCTTGTCTTTCAGATAGTTAACAACCGGCAGCAGGGAGAACTCTTCGTTGTATTCACCTTCGGTCGGACGACCCAGGTGAGAGGTAACCATCACTTTCGCGCCCTGTTTCAACGCCGCTTCGATGGTGGGCAGAGAAGCACGGATACGTGCATCAGACGTCACTTTCCCTTCTTTCACTGGTACGTTGAGATCGGCACGGATCAGAACACGTTTTCCAGCAAGATCCAGATCGGTCATCTTAATTACAGACATGGTGAACCCTCTCGTTGATTCTCATAAGTTTTGCCAGACGCAGACCGCGTCTTACCTGAAACCGCTTGCGGCCATTGCTAACGTTGTGTCGAGCATGCGGTTAGCAAAGCCCCATTCGTTGTCACACCAAACCAGGGTTTTGATAAGGTGGTGACCGCTGACCCGCGTTTGCGTGCCATCCACAATGGCACTGTGCGGATCATGGTTAAAATCTACTGAGACTAACGGTAATTCCGTATAGTCAACTATACCACGAAATGCCCCTTCTGATGCGTTTTGCAGCAAGGCATTGACCTCACATGCCTTCACCGCCTGGCGTACCGAAACGCTCAAATCAATGGCCGTAACATTGATGGTTGGCACACGCACCGCGATAGCTTCGAAGCGATCGTTAAATTTCGGAAAAATGCGCGTTATACCCGCCGCCAGCCGCGTATCCACCGGAATGATCGATTGGCTGGCTGCACGGGTACGGCGGAGATCGCTGTGATAAGCGTCGATCACCTGTTGATCATGCATCGCCGAGTGGATGGTGGTCACGGTGCCTGACTCAATGCCAAAGGCGTCATCCAACAACTTTATCACCGGAATAATGCAGTTGGTGGTGCAGGATGCGTTGGAGACAATGCGGTCAGTTTGTTTAAGAGCCTGTTCGTTCACGCCGAACACTACGGTGGCATCCAGATCGTTACCGCCCGGATGCGAGAACAACACCTTCTTCGCGCCCGCCTGCAAATGGGCTTCGCCATCCGCACGGCTGCCGTAAACACCGGTACAATCCAGCACGATATCGACATTCAGCTCCTGCCACGGCAGGGTGGCGATATCGGCCTGATGCAGGATACGGATAGTATCGTCACCGACAAACAGCTGGTCGCGTTCCTGGCGCACGTCAAAGGCAAAACGTCCGTGGCTGGTATCGTACTTCAGCAGATGCGCCATACCGACGGCTTCCGCCAGTTCGTTAATCGCCACCACGGTGATTTCCGCTCTGCGGCCTGTTTCATACAACGCACGCAGCACATTACGCCCGATACGACCAAAACCATTTATAGCTATGCGAACGGTCATCTTTCCTTCAACCACACCTGAAAAAACGTGCCGATAGCCTGAGCGTTTCACACCCTTTTGTACAGGGAATTCTTGTCGACTGCCTGTGGTTGTCAGCGGGTTTCACGCCACAACTGAAACGGTTCAGCTAGGATAAAGCAAGGAAGGAATAACAGGAATGATTGTGATCAACTGCGCTGCTGATTATTGGATCTGCGTCACAAAATAAACCAATTTAAGATTATTACTGGAGGAATAATGAGGTAATGCTTGCCCGAATTCGTAGCGGCGCGATTTATCGCGCAATTCCGTGCGCGATGTCGGAAAACCCCGCGCGATAAATCGCGCCGCTACGGAAATCCAAACGGGCGGCCATCGGGCCGCCCAAAAGCATTACAGAATCGATTTCGCGGTTGCGACCACATTGGCAACGGTGAAACCAAACTCTTCGAACAGTTTCTCTGCCGGGGCTGATTCACCAAAGCGGGTCATACCGACGATTGCACCGTTCAGGCCGGTGTACTTGAACCAGTAATCGGCGATACCCGCTTCGATAGCCACACGCGCAGCCACTGCTTTCGGCAGGACAGATTCACGGTAAGCCGCATCCTGTTTGTCGAACGCATCGGTGGACGGCATGGAAACTACGCGCACTTTACGGCCTTCGGTGGTCAGCTGGTCGTAAGCACCG
>NZ_CP024636.1:2638344-2667755 GCF_009728735.1 Pantoea phytobeneficialis | reverse complement strand
ATTACAGAATCGATTTCGCGGTTGCGACCACATTGGCAACGGTGAAACCAAACTCTTCGAACAGTTTCTCTGCCGGGGCTGATTCACCAAAGCGGGTCATACCGACGATTGCACCGTTCAGGCCGGTGTACTTGAACCAGTAATCGGCGATACCCGCTTCGATAGCCACACGCGCAGCCACTGCTTTCGGCAGGACAGATTCACGGTAAGCCGCATCCTGTTTGTCGAACGCATCGGTGGACGGCATGGAAACTACGCGCACTTTACGGCCTTCGGTGGTCAGCTGGTCGTAAGCACCGACCGCCAGTTCCACTTCTGAACCGGTGGCGATCAGGATCAGTTCCGGCTGACCGGCACAGTCCTTCAGCACATAACCACCGCGTGCCACATTTGCCAGCTGCTCAGCGCTACGATCCTGCTGCGCCAGGTTCTGGCGGGAGAAGATCAGCGCGCTCGGGCCATCTTTACGCTCAATGGCGTATTTCCACGCCACCGCAGATTCCACCTGGTCACACGGACGCCACAGGCTCATGTTCGGGGTGGTGCGCAGGCTCGCCATCTGCTCAACCGGCTGGTGCGTCGGGCCGTCTTCGCCCAGACCGATGGAGTCGTGGGTGTAGACCATGATTTGACGGATCTTCATCAGCGCCGCCATACGTGCCGCGTTACGCGNGTATTCCACAAACATCAGGAAGGTGGCGGTGTACGGCAGGAAACCGCCGTGCAGGGCGATACCGTTGGCAATCGCGGTCATACCGAATTCGCGCACGCCGTAGTGGATGTAGTTACCGGCCGCATCTTCGTTGATCGGTTTAGAACCGGACCACATGGTCAGGTTGCTCGGTGCCAGGTCAGCTGAACCGCCGAGGTATTCCGGCAGGATTTTGCCGAAGGCTTCGATGGCATTCTGCGACGCTTTACGGCTGGCGATTTTCGCCGGATTGGCCTGCAACTGCTCAACAAATTTCTGCGACTCTTCAGCCCAGTTGGCCGGCAGTTCGTTGTTCATGCGACGTTTGAATTCGGCAGCCAGTTCCGGGTGCGCAGCAGCGTAGGCCGCGAATTTCTCGTCCCATGCGGCTTCTTTCGCTTTGCCCGCTTCTTTGGCATCCCACTGAGCGTAGATGTCTGCCGGGATCTCGAACGGCGCGTAGTCCCAGCCCAGCTGTTTGCGGGTCAGCGCCACTTCGGCGTCGCCCAGCGGTGCGCCGTGGGAGTCGTGGGTACCGGCTTTGTTCGGGGAACCGAAACCGATGATGGTTTTGCACATCAGCAGGGATGGCTTGTCAGTAACGGCTTTGGCTTCTTCCACCGCTTTTTTGATGGCGTCGGCATCGTGACCGTCCACGCCGCGCACCACATGCCAGCCATAGGCTTCAAAGCGTTTTGCGGTGTCGTCGGTGAACCAGCCATCGACGTGACCGTCGATGGAGATGCCGTTGTCGTCATAGAAGGCAACCAGTTTGCCCAGCTTCAGCGTACCGGCGATGGAGCACACCTCGTGTGAGATACCTTCCATCATGCAGCCGTCGCCCATAAACACATAAGTGTTGTGGTCCACGATGTCGTGGCCCGGACGGTTGAACTGCGCAGCCAGTGTGCGTTCGGCAATCGCAAAGCCGACGGCGTTAGCGATACCCTGACCCAGCGGGCCGGTGGTGGTTTCAACGCCTGCGGTGTAGCCGTATTCCGGGTGACCTGGAGTTTTGGAATGCAGCTGACGGAAGTTCTGCAACTCGCTCATCGGCAGATCGTAGCCGGTAAGGTGCAGCAGGCTGTAAATCAGCATCGAACCGTGACCATTAGACAGCACAAAGCGGTCGCGCGCCGCCCATTGCGGGTTGGTCGGGTTGTGGTTCAGGAAGTCACGCCACAGCACTTCGGCAATGTCCGCCATGCCCATCGGCGCACCAGGGTGTCCCGATTTGGCTTTCTGTACTGCATCCATACTTAACGCGCGAATGGCGTTGGCAAGCTCTTTACGAGAGGGCATTTTCTACTCCAGGTCGGATTAATACTTCGCCACTCCTAACTTATTGTAATTAATCAGCTATCAGGCGAAGCAAGGAAAAAGTCGCACATCAATGTACATGAAAAACGGGGCAAAAGTACATGCTACGGGGTGCTAAATCTGGTGGTCAGAGGTTGCAATTCAGCTGCTGTCTGCTAGCCAGCGAAGCGCTTGCAGGCTATAAACAAAGCGTTTAAACACCGGCATCAAGTTCAGGTGTTTGTTTTTACTACCTTGTTACTCTGAGGATTCTGGAATGAAGATCCAACCGACCATCATTGCCTTTGGGATAGCTGCCTTGTTGAGCGGCTGTGAAGGATTCGACAACAATGCGTTGCTGCAATCCGGCGCGCAGGCGTATCAGGCTTATGCGTTAAGTGACGACCAGGTGAAGCAGCTGAGCGATCAATCCTGTGCACAGATGGATAAGGAAAATCAGCTCGCCCCGGCGAACAGCGAGTACCAGCAACGCCTGAATAAAATCGGCGCAGCGCTGGGTGACAACATCAACGGTGTGCCAGCTAACTATAAGGTCTATCTGACCAAAGATGTGAATGCCTGGGCGATGGCGAATGGCTGCATCCGCGTCTACAGCGGCCTGATGGATATGATGACCGATAACGAGGTCGAGGGGGTGCTGGGTCATGAGATGGGCCATGTCGCCCTGGGCCATACGCGTAAAGCGATGCAGGTAGCCTTCGCGACCACGGCGGCGCGTACCGCGGCAACCTCAATGGGTGGGGTCATTGGTTCGTTATCCCAATCGCAACTGGGGGAACTGGGCGAGAAGCTGGTGAATGCGCAGTTCTCACAAACGCAGGAATCAGAAGCAGATGATTATTCGTATGATTTGCTGAAGAAACGCGGCATCAATCCAATGGGACTGGCGACCAGCTTCGAAAAGTTGGCGCAACTGGAACAGGGGCGTCAAAGCTCGATGTTTGATTCACACCCCGATTCCGAAGCGCGCGCGCAGCATATTCGTGACCGGATAGCTGCCGACGGGAAATAATGCACCGTAGCGGCGCGATTTATCGCGCAATTCCATGCATCGTGCCGGAAAAGACGCGCGATAAATCGCGCCGCTACGGGAACCAGCCTAACGCTTGAACAGCTGATCGACCATCGACCCCAAATCCAACTGATTATCATGCAAACTCTGATCATCCAGTTGCCCCTGCGGCGACATTTTATCAATCAGTTGCGGCAGCAGAAGCGCCAGGGTGCCGGACGCGCCCTGTACATCGGTACCGAGCTTATCCGCCAGTGATTGTAACTCCGGCTGACCAAACGCCGACTGCATATCGCCACTGTCCACCGGCTGATTGTTGCCGGTGCCAATCCACGAACCCAGTACGTCGCCCAGCCCACCCTGCTGGAACTTATGCAGCAGTGCTTCAATACCGCCCTGCTCCTGCACCCAGCTCCAGATAGCCTGCAACTGGCCCAGCTGATTGCCTTGCCCCTGGCCGCCTTCTAACGATCCGACTAAATCATCCAGTAAGCCCATCATGACCTCCGAAGATTAATTGACCGTCAGTAAGTTTAGCCTTTATTGGCCGCCTGTACGTGCAGCATGTCCAGCGCCAGCGTCGCAGCAGCAAGTGAAGTCAGGTCGGCATGATCGTAACCCGGTGCCACTTCCACCAGATCCATCCCGACGATATTCATCCCTTGCAGGCCACGAATCAGCTTGGTGGCTTTATCGGTGGTCAGGCCGCCAATCACCGGCGTGCCAGTGCCAGGCGCATGGGCCGGATCAAGACAATCGATATCAAAGGTCAGATACACCGGCAGATCACCAACAGTGCGCTTCACTTCAGCCAGGATGTCATCGACACTGCGATCGTTAACCTGCGCCGCATCCAGCACGTTAAAACCGAGGCTCTTATCAAACTCGGTACGGATGCCGATCTGCACCGAATGGTGAGGATCGATCAACCCTTCTTTCGGCGCAGTGAAGAACATGGTGCCGTGGTCAAAGGTCGGGCCGTTGGAGTAGGTGTCGGTGTGCGCATCGAAATGCACCAGCGCCATTTTGCCGAAATGCTTGGCATGGGCACGCAGCAGCGGCAGCGTGACGTAGTGATCACCGCCGAACGTCAGCATACGTTTGCCGTTCGCCAGCAGTTTCTCGGCGTGGGCCTGCAACTTGTCAGACAGATCCTGGGAATCACCAAAGGCATACACCAGGTCGCCACAATCCACCACGTTCAGACGCTGACGCAGATCGAAATCCCACGGCCAACGGCAGCCTTCCCAGGCGAGGTTAGTTGAGATCTGACGAATAGCGCCCGGCCCTAAACGGCTGCCCGGACGGCCCGAGGTCGCTGCATCGAAAGGCACGCCGGTGATGACCCACTCCGCGTCGCTGTCGTAAGGTTGGAAGTTGACCGGGAAACGCATGAAACCGAAGGCGTTCGAAACCAGTGAGTTATCGTACTGATTGCCGAGGGTGTTATACATAAATCGTCCTCTTTATATCCTGAATCTGCGTGAGATTAGTTATAGGTGAAATATGACCAAAAAAAATCCCTTCCGCGTCGTTAAACCCGACGAGGAAGGGATTTGATGCGGCTGATTATCGCGAAGATTCTCGTCGGCTGCAATTAACGTTCGCGCATGGCCTCTTTGGCGCGGTTAAACGGTTTAATCAGATAATCCATCACCGTCTTCTCGCCGGTTTTGATATCCACCGTAGCAACCATACCGGGGCTGATTGAGAAACGTTTACCGGCTTTATTCTGCACATAATCATGATCGGTGCGGATATACACACGGTAGTAGTAAATCTCCGGCTTCACCTCATCCTGAATGGTATCCGGTGAAATGCTCTCCACCACCCCATCCAGCCCCCCATAGATTGAATAATCATAAGCGGAGATTTTCACCAACGCTTTCTGGTCCGGGTGAATAAACGCAATATCGCGCGGTGACAGGCGTGCCTCAATCAACAGATGATCATCCATCGGCACAATGTTCATCAGCTCCCCATTGGGCGGGATCACCCCACCGACCGTGGTTACCTTGATGTCTTTCACCACGCCACGCATCGGGGCACGAATGGTCAGGCGACTGACGGTATCCTCACGCCCACGAACCGTCTGCAACAGGCTGTCGGCTTCCGCCGTGGCTTTCGCCAGATCCTCACGCGCCTGGACATAATATTGCGAGCGCATATCGGTCATCTTCAGCTCAAGGTCGGATTTGTCACGCTGCAAACGCAGCACTTCGACGCTACTGGCCGCACCGGTTTTTGCCAGACGTTCGGTAATCGCCAACTCACGGTTAGCAAGGCTAAGCGATTGCTGGATCTGTGCGGTAGCATCTTTCAGTTGCGCGCGACGGGTTTTGAACAGGCGGGTTTCTGACGCAATCAGATCGGGAAATTTATTCAGCTCTGCCGGGAAGCTGAGCGGCAAATCGTTGACCTCGGCATTAAGACGGGCACTGGCTGCCAGCGCCGCACGATAGCGCGCCGCACTCTCCCCAACGCTCGACTCCGAGCGGATCGGGTCCAGTTTCGCCACCACCTGACCGGCTTCGACATGGCTGCCCTCGTGCACATAGATTTCGTCCAGGATGCCTCCCTCCAGCGATTGCAGCACCTGGTCATGGGAGCTGGGGATCACCTTGCCGGTACCGGTAGAGACTTCATCCAGCACGCCAAAATAAGCCCAGACGCAGGTGACCAGTAATAAAAAGAAGCTGATGACAATCAAGCGCACCGCACCTGAATAGTGGGTTTCTGATTGCAGATCGCCCGCCAGATCGTCCGAGGAATCCCCTTCTGCCGCCACCAGGCGTAATTTCGCAGGTAACTGTTTCATGGGTTAACCTCCGGGCGCGCATGGCTGGCGCGCGGTGGCGGCAACGCATTCTCTTTCGGGCTGTCCATCACCAGTTGTCCTTCCTTCAGCACCAGAATGCGATCCACCAGCGCGAGAATCGCAGCACGATGGGTGGCGACTACCAGGGTGCGGCCATTCAGCCACTGCCCAAGTCGTTCGATAAACTCTTTCTCAGTGTGATCATCCAGTGAGGCGGTTGGCTCATCCAGCAGCACGATATTCGGGTCGCGCAGCAGCATGCGGGCCAGCAGCACCGACTGGCGCTGTCCACCGGATAAGCCCACGCCCCCTTCCATCACCGGATGATCAAGGCCGAGCGGCAAACGATGAATAAAGTCAGCACCGCCGCTGACCACCAGCGCGGCAAAAATGGCGTCATCGGTGGCGTGTGCCGCCCCCATAGTCAGGTTTTCCCGCAGGGTGCCGTGGAACAGCCGTGCGTTCTGCGTCATCAGACCGACGTTGCGCCGCACATCTGCCAGATCGATATGCGGCAGGCTGAGGTTATCCAGCAGCAATTCACCGCCAATTAACTCCACGCCGCCAATCATCGCCTGCAACATGGTCGATTTACCGGCCCCGTTGCGCCCGAGGATGGCAATGCGTTCGCCCTGTTTAATGGTCAGACGGTTGATGCGTAGCGCGACGGTGAGCGTGTCGCTGTAGTAACGGAACATCGCCTCGTTAAACTGATAATTACCAAACAGCACCGGACAATGAATGCGGGTTTCGTCGGTGCTGTTCTCCACCGGCAACGTCATCAGGCCATCGAGACTGGTTTTCGCCGCTTTCACCTGCTGCCAGCGAGCCAGCACGCCGCACAGCGTCGCCATCGGCGCGATCATGCGGGATGACAGCAACGAGGCCGCCACAATCGCACCGGTGGTGATATCACCGTTAATCACCATCGGCGCACCAATCACAATCACCGTGGCGTACACCATCCCCTGAATGGTCACTCCCCAACTGATCAGCGAATGCATTGCCTTACGGGTTTCCACCCCGGATTGCGCGGTGATGCGGATGTAGCTGTTCCACTGTTGCAGGAAGCGATCCTCCGCCTGCATCAGTTTGATATCCTCCAGCCCCTGCACACTCTCCACCAGCACGGCGTTGCGTAATGTCGACTCCTTCAGCGCCTGCTGCGCCAGCTTCGACAGTTTTTTCTGCATAAACAGGCCCGGCAACACCATCAGGATCACCGCTACCGGTGCAATCCACGCCAGTTGCGGTGCAATGATCGCCATCACCAGCAAAAACAGCAGGAAGAACGGCATATCGACAATCGCCGTCACGGTGGTGGAGGTGACCATCTCACGGATCGCCTCCAGTTCGCGCAGTTGCGAGATAAAGGTGCCGGTTGAACGCGGTACGGCGCTGTTGCGCAGGCGCAACGCATGACCAAACACCCGGTCCGACACACGCATATCCGCCCGTTTGCCGAGCAGGTCGGTAACATGGTCGCGCCCGACGCGCAGGATATAGGTGAACACCACCGAAATAATCACGCCGATATAAAGTACATACAATGTCGGATAAGACTGCGCCGGTATCACCCGGTCGTAGACCTGCATCGAGAAGATAATGCCAACCAGCGCCAGCAGGTTGATCAGGAAAGATCCCAGCATCACATAGCCGTAGGGGCGCAGATCTTTCAGTACCAGGCGGCGCAGCCAGTCCGGCTTAACGGTTTCCAGGTAGCGATCGACCCGGCTGTCTTTGGCCGGGGCCAACGGGCGAAACGCCGCGGCAAAACGCACATCCGCCAGCAACGCGAGCAGGGAAAGCGGTGTGGGTTGCTCATCACCGGCAAAATGCACCCGCACTTCGTCCTCGCCATCAAAGGAGGTGATCACCCCCACCTGGCCATCATTCAGTTCGACCGCCAGCGGCAGCCGCCAGTGGGTCACCTGCCATTTCTCATCATCATACAATTGCAGCGATAAACCGGCCTGACGCGCCAGATGGCGCAGCGCCTTATCGCGCGTCTGCTTACCCTGCCATTCGCTGGAAGCCAGGATCATGCCCGGTGAGCAGGGTAAACGATAATGGGTGGCGATCTGGATGATCGCCGTTGCCCATCCCTGTAACGGCACACCGCCTTCAGCGTGATCGGGCTTTGCGCCTGGGGTTTCTGGAATCTGCATTTGCGTCATGGCTGAATCTCCACGGACTGGATGCGCTGATTATTCAGGGCGAACGCCGACCGCATATGCCCGGTGCTGTAAAGGCAATCGAGTTGCAGTGAGCGTAACTGACTGATGGTTTGCTGAAGCGTAAAGCGGGTCTGGTAGACCTCCTGTTCGGCGTTCAGCACGTCGAGCAGCGGGCGGGTGCCGAGCTGCAAATATTGGTCCTGGTAGAGTTGCTGCGTTTTCTCGCTTAGCTGTTGTTGCCGTCCCAGAATGTTGAGCGTCAGCGCCAGACTTTGCGAGGTATTCTGCGATTCACTCAGCTGTTGGCGTGCTTTAAGCCGTGCCGAGTTGACCGCCGCATTAGCCGCGCTGACGGCATTGGCCGCCGCATCACGACTGGCGGTCATGCCGCCCCCTTGATAAATCGGCATTTCGACTTTGACCCAGGCGGAATACTGGGTGCGATCCAGCGTTTCACTGCTGGCATAGTGATCGTTAAGGTAGTGGGTGACTTCCGGTTCCAGCGAGATAGTCGGCAGCATCTGCGCGTTGGCGTTATCCAGCTTGGCTTGCGCCTGGTTGGCCGCCGCCCAGGCTGCCAGCACCGCCGGAATCAGACGGTCTTCCGCCTGCGACGACTGACAGGAACGCATCAGCTTCGCGGGAAAATCATCGCTGACTTTATTGACCGTTGCCCAGCCGAGGTAGGTTGCCAGCGTGGCACGCCAGCGATTCAGATTGGCCTGATATTGCGTCAGGGTGGTGCGCGCCCCTTCAATACGGGCATCGGTTTGCGTGGCATCAGAAAGGGAAGCCGCCCCTTCGTCATTACGCTGTCTGGCTAAATCGCCAATTTTATTCAGCGACGCCAGTTGTTGTTGTGCGATGACCACCAGTTGCTGATAACCCTGTACTTCAACCAGCGCGGCTGCCGTGTCATGCGCCACGGTATCAATGCTGACCAGCACGTTGGCCTGCTCTTCCGCGACGCCTGCTTCCGCCGATCGCACCGAGCTGCTGACTTTGCCGAAGTCATACAACATCTGCGACACCGACAGGACAAACGAGGGGCTGTAGCCTTTTTCGGTGTAAGCGTTGGAGTAGCCATTATTCATCCCGGCACTCACCTGCGGATAATATTTTGCTTTCGCCACATCAACCTGATTGGCCTGCTCCAGCAGTTTTCCTACCGCTTCGGCAATATCGGGATGCCAGTGCACCGCTCGCTGCACTGCCTGATTGAGCGTCAGGGTGTCCGGGATGTGGTTTAACGCGGGTTCGGCAACTTCGCCGGTTAATGAAGGTAGATCCTGCTGTTGTGTCAGACCCTGAGTGGTAATGCGTCCGGCCCTTGTCAGGGCGTCATCGGCCGCGTTTGCTTGAGAATTACTGAGAAAAGCGATGCCAGCACAGAAAACGCTGAGCTTCCAGGAACGGCGATATATTGCGCTTGATTGCATCAGGTCCATCGATACTCCACCAGTCATTAAGAGAAAGGGGCACATCCTGTGCCCGGGGTGCATCCTGCCTCAGATAACAAGGGTTACGCTGTGTGGTTCTGGTGCGGTTGTTGCAGCAACTCCTCCAGTGATGCGTTAGTGCCTTCCACGGTCACCAACTGGGTGCTGCTGTAAGCCGTTCCGGTTCCGTCACGGTCGATCGAGAGCACGGTATTGCCATCAGCGGTATGATCCACTTTCACAAAATCATTAACGTTACTTGTGTCATCATTCCAGCCAATAAGCAGGTTACTGACGTCAATCTTGTCGCCATTTGCGACAGAGAAATCAGTCCAGGTATCGTGTCCATTGCCACCGGTGGCATCTGCCGCATTCAGCAAGTGGTAAACCAGCGTGTCTGCTCCGGCACCCGAGGTGATGGTGTCGTCATAGGCGCTGCTGGTCAGCGTATCCGCCGCCGAGGTTCCGGTAATGGTCGGATGCAGCTCAATGGTGAACGAATTGCTGATGAGGGTGCCGTCGGTTGACGCCAGGGTGTAGCTAAACACCTCCTTGTGAGTGATGTTCTGCACGTTAATGTCGGCACTCAGCGCATAGGTATAGCTACCGTCTGCGGCAATGCTTAAGGTGCCGTAATCACCCGCCACCGCAGTACTGCCACTGCTGCTCACGGTGGTGGAATCACCGTGCTCATTGGTGATGGTCAGCGTACCGGTGTGACTGGTCGTGCTGTCGGCCCAGATGCTGCCGCTCACCGAGCTGTCGCTATCGGTCGTGGTTGAGGCTTCCGCAAACAGACTGTTCACAGCTAACAACGATGCCGTACCCGTTGAATGCACCAGATCAACGGTCAAAGTGGCCGTGGTGGCAACGCCCTGAGCATCAGTCACCGTATAGGTGAAGGTGTCTGCGGCTGGCAGTGTGTCGATATCCAGCCCGGCCTTCAGCGTATAGGTGTAGTTGCCATGAGAGTCGATGGTTAACGTGCCGTAAGTAGTACTGAACGAGGTACTGGTGCCCACCGTATGACCCGAAACCGAGGTCACCGCCGTACCTGATGGCACGGTACCGGCTACTGAGCTGGTATCGTTGGTCAGCAAGTTACCGGTGACGGTAGCCGCCACTGTTACCGCCATCACGGTGGTATCCGTGACCGTTGTGATAGTGGTGGTCGGCAGTAAGGAAACCCCGCCGGTCGAACCAATCACCACCGCATAAGTCCCGGTCCCCAGGTTGTTGTAGTTGACGTTCACCCCTGTTTTCGAGCCCAGATTGATCAATCCGGTCGAGAGATAGTTGTTGGTCACCGATACCAGCGTCCACCCCGTACTGGTCTGCTGATAGAGATACAGATTGTAGTTAGCAATCAGTGAGATACCGCCAACCGTACCATTCAAGGTCACGCTACGCGTATCGTCATTGCCTACGCTGAAGATATAAGCGTTACCGTTCGACAATACGTTGAGACCCAATACGGTTCCCAGATTCACCGTTGCCAGTGCTGAATGGCTGACGCTGGTGGTGCCATTGTTTACCGTCGCGGTAGAGGTGGTGTAATCCACTTCTGTGAGGTCATTCGCCGCCACGATTTTGATCGCACCCAGCACAGTCGCCGTCGGCGATGTGTTGCCTGCTGCATCCGTCAGGGAGACAGACAACGTCGCCCCGGTGGTTTGCGCGGTTGTCAGCGTCACGGAGAAGCTGCCATTGCTGGCCACAGTGCCAGTGCCGATGGTGTTACCCCCGGCGTCTTTCACGGTAACCGTGGTACCGGCTTCGCCCGTACCCGTCAGGAGGGTACCCGCCGTGTTGACCGCCAGCCCGGTAGCTGCCGTCGGTGCCACGGTATCAACAATCACCGTTGCCGAAGTGGTGCCACTGATGTTGCCTGCCGTATCCGTTACTGTGACGCTTAACGAATGTGAACCATTAGCAAGTACCGCAGTGGTAAAGCTCCACGTACCTCCAGCCCCGACAGAAACCGAGCCGAGGATCGTCGCGCCGTCATAGATAGTGACGCGACTGCCCACTTCTGCCGTACCGCTCAGTACCGGCGTGGTATCTCTGGTCGAGCCGCCGCTCGGTACCGTCACGTTTGGTGTGACCGAATCGTTGGTGATAGTCAGCGTTGACGCGGTTGGTGCCACCGTATCCACCGTCAGGGTGACGGAGGCGTTCGGGCTGACGTTGCCCGCCGCATCGGTCGCCGTGACGTTCAGGGTATGCGTCCCTTCAGTCAGGGTGCTGGTGATAAAGCTCCACGCCCCGTTGCTGCCTGCGGTGGTGGTGCCCAGCAGGGTCGCCCCGTCGTAGATGCTGACCTTCGCACCCGCCTCCGCCGTACCGCTGAGCGCCGGGGTGTTGTCGTTGGTGGTGCCGTTGTTGGGGATGGTGACCGGCGTACCATTGTTGTTGGTCGCCGTCAGACCCGTCACCGCCGCCGGGGCCACGGTGTCGATGATCACGCTGGCCGAGGTGGTACCGCTGACGTTACCTGCCGCATCGGTCACCGTCACGCTCAGCGGATGGGTACCGTTGCTGAGGGTGGCGGTGGTGAAGCTCCAGGTACCTGCCCCGCCGACCGTCAGCGTGCCCAGCACCGTGCTGCCGTCATAGATGGTGACTTTGCTGCCGACTTCCGCCGTACCGCTCAGCACCGGAGTACTGTCGTTGGTTGAACCGCCGCTCGGCACCACCGTGTTGGTGGCATCGTTGGTGATCACCAGCGTTGACGCCGTCGGGGCCACGGTATCCACCGTGATGATGGCCGAGGTGGTGCCGCTGACGTTACCGGCAGTGTCTTTCACCGTCACGCTCAGCGGATGAGTACCGTTGCTCAGCGCGCTGGTGGTGAAGCTCCAGGTACCGCCCGTCCCCACGGTGACGGAACCCAGCACCGTGCTGCCGTCGGAGATGGTGACCACCGAACCGGCNTCCGCCGTGCCGCTCAGGGTTGGCGTGTTGTCGTTGGTCGAGCCACCGCTCGGCACCGTCACGTTTGGCGTGACGTTATCCGCGGTGATGGTCAGCGTCGACGCCGCCGGGGCCGCCGTATCCACCGTCAGGGTGACGGAGGCGTTCGGGCTGACGTTGCCCGCCGCATCGGTTGCCGTGACGTTCAGGGTATGCGGACCATCGGCCAGGGTGCTGGTGGTGAAGCTCCACGCCCCGTTGCTGCCTGCCGTCACCGTACCCAGCAGGGTGGCGCCGTCGTAGATGCTGACCTTCGCACCCGCCTCCGCCGTACCGCTCAGCGCCGGGGTGTTGTCGTTGGTGGTGCCGTTATTGGCAATCGGTACCGCCGTCGTGCCGTTGTTGTTGCTGGCCGCCAGCGTTACTGCCGCCGGAGCCGTGACATCAATCACCACGGTTGCCGAGCTGGATGCCACACTGACGTTACCTGCGGCATCCGTTGCCCTGACGGTAAATACATGGCTACCTTCCGGCAGTGTTGCGGTAGTGAAGCTCCAGGTGCCGCCCGCAGTGGTGATGGCCGTTCCCAGCACCGTGCTGCCGTCATAGATAGTGATGGTGCTGTTCGCTTCCGCCGTACCGCTGAGGGTTGGTGTGCTGTCGTTGGTGGATGCGCCGTTAGCAATCACGGTGTTAGTGGTGTCGTTGGTCACCACCAGCGTCGCGACATCCGGTGCGTGCGTATCAACCGTAAAGGTCACTGCCGCCGAGTTGGCGCTGGTATTACCGGCCGCATCGGTCGCCGTGACGCTCAGCGTGTGGGAACCGTTGCTCAGGGTCGGCGTGTTATAACTCCAGACGCCCGACGCATTTGCCGTGGTCGATCCCACCACATTGGCGCCATCATAAATGGTGATCACCGCATTGGCTTCAGACGTGCCAGTCAGCAATGGCGTGCTGTCGTTGGTTGAGGAACCGTCGGCAATCTCCACCACCGTACCACCGGTGTCCTTACTGACCACCAGATCATCCACTGCATCAGGTGCCGTGGTATCGACGGTGATATTGATGGTGTTCGACGTTGCACCTGGATTGCCAAGACCATCCACCGTTGTGATGAAAAGTGCATGGTCACCATCGGCTAACGCCGGATTAGGGGTAAAGGTCCACTGTCCACTGGCGTCAACCAGAACAGAACCCAGCACCGTCGCGCCATCGTGGATGGTGATCACATCATCCTCGGCAGCCAGACCGCTCAGCACAGGCGTGCTGTCTTTGGTATCCGCACCATCAGACAACGACACCAGAGTGCTACCGCTATCGTCGGTGATCTCCAGGGTACTGGTGGCCGGCGGCATTCCGGCGTTGATGGTAACGTCAAAAGCAGGTGAGGACGCCGCGCTGACGTTTCCTGCCGGATCAGTCACGGTGACCGTGAAGCTATGGGAACCATTACTTAATGCCGCTGGCGTAAAGCTCCATGCCCCTGCGGTTGCGGTGACGGTGCCCAACAACGTATTGCCATCGTAGATCGAAATCACATCGCCAGTCGTTGCACTACCGCTCAGCGTCGGGGTGCTGTCATCGGTGGTATCACCGCTTGCCAGCTCACCGGTCTGTCCACCGGCATCATCCGTCACCACAAAATCGTTTATGGCATCCGGTGCACCGGTGTCGATAGTAACGGTGTAGTCAGCCGACAAGGCACTGGTGTTACCCGCCGCATCAGTTACCGAGACATTAAAGGTATAGGGACCATCAGTTAACGCGCTGGTTTCAAAGCGCCATACACCATTATCCCCAACCGTCGTGCTGCCAATTAACACATCATCCTGATAGATATTCACCGTGGTGCCTGCGGTGGCATTACCACGCAATACCGGCGTCTCGTCGTTGGTCGAACCGCCATTAGCGACCACGAACGGCGTAGTACCGTCGTTGTCGTAGATAGCAAAGTTGGTAACCGGATCAGGAGTTACCGTGTTGACCGTCACGGTGACCGAGGTGGTCGAACTCACGTTTCCTGCCTCGTCAGTGACGGTAACATTCAACGTATGCGTGTCGTTCGAGAGGGTTGGCGTGGTGTAGTTCCAGTTACCATCACCGTCTGTCGTGGTGGTACCCAGCAAGGTTGTTCCGTCATAAACCGAGATAATGCTGTCCGGTTCAGCGGTACCCACCAGCTCAGGGGTGTTATCGTTGGTGGCACCGCCATCAGGTATCACCACGGACGGCGTGCTGTCGTTATTTTGCAGTACCAGATCGCCAACCGGTTCCGGTGCAGTGGCATCTACTGCTACCGTAAAGGTGGTAGAGGCAGTGCTGACGTTGCCGTTCACATCGGTAACGGTGGCGCTCAGGGTATGCGAGCCATCAATCAGGGTTGGTGTACTGAAGCTCCAGTTGCCATCCGCATCTGCGGTGGTTGAACCAATCACTACGCTGCCATCATAGATGGTGATAATGCTGTTCTCTTCCGCCGTCCCCGTCAGCAACGGTGTGTTGTCATTGGTGGTGTCGCCATCAGCCAGTGGAACAGGCGTTGTTCCGTCGTCATTGCTGACCACAATACTGGTGGCAATCGGCGCACTGGTGTCCAGCGTGAAGTTGATGGGCGTTGACGCGTCGCTGGTGTTGCCAGCCGCATCGGTGACGGTGACACTCAGGCTGTGCGATGTTCCGGTTAGCGTCGGTACACTGAAGCTCCACTGACCGTTGTTATCGACAGTTGCACTGCCAATGACGGTGCTGCCGTCACTGATGGTGACGACACTACCTGCCTCAGCACTTCCTGACAGCAGCGGTGTGCTGTCATTGGTTGTGCCGTTGTTCGGGATACCCACCGCCGTGGTGCCGTTATCATTACTGAGCGTGATACCGGTTGCCACGTCTGGCGCTGTTGCATCGACCTGTACGCTAATGGTCGCAGGTGCGCTGACGTTGCCGGCGGCATCTGTCGCGGTCACGCTCAGGGTATGAGAACCATCAGCCAATACGCTGGTGGTGTAACTCCAGGTCCCCGTGTTATCAACCACCAGCGAGCCAAGCACGCCGTTCTCATCGGAGATGGTGATGATATCCCCTTCTTCACCTGAACCACTGAGAACCGGGGTGTTGTCATTGGTTAACCCGCCATCCGGGATCGCCACAGAACCGCCACCAATATCGTTGCTCAGGGTAAGTTCGGCGATGGTCGGGACAACAGTATCAACGGTCACCGTCAGCGGATCGCTCACATCACTGACGTTTCCAGCGCTGTCCGTCACGGTGACGGTCAGACTATGCTCACCATCGGTCAGCGTTGGGGTGGTGAAGCTCCAGTTGCCATCGGCATCCACCAGCGCGGTTCCCAGCACGTTGCTGCCATCCGAAACCGTCACGATACTGTTCGCTTCTGCGGTACCGCTCAACACCGGGGTGTTGTCGTTCGTCGCGCCGCCAGCGGCAATCTCGGTATCGGTCTGGTCATTGGTCAGCAGGAGATTATCCGCTGCGTCAGGTGCCTCGCTGTCAATGGTGAAGCCGATAACAGCAGAGTTTGCACTGGTGTTACCCGCCGGGTCAGTGACGGTGACACTGAGATTGTGTTCGCCTTGATCCAATGCACCAGTGGTAAAGGTCCAGGTTCCATCGGTGCCGACCACCGTTGAGCCAAGCAACGTCGAGCCGTCATAGACATTAATGATGTTGCCCGCATCAGAGCTACCGGTAAGTTCCGGAGTAGGGTCATTCGTGAAGCCACCATCAGCAATCGGAACGAGGGTACTGCCTTCGTTATTGTTGACCACCAAATCGGCCACGGGATCCGGGGCTGCGGTATCGATGGTGATGGCGACTGCCGGTGAGGCAGGTCCGGTGTTTCCGGCAGCATCGGTGACGGTGGTGGTCAGACTGTGCGCGCCTTCACTCAATACCGGTGAAGTGAAACTCCAGTTGCCATCGCCATCGACCGTCGCTGTCCCCAGCACGTTACTGCCTTCCGCCACCGTGACCGTACTGCCCGGTTCAGCGGTACCGCTCAACACCGGTGTCGTATCGTTGGTCGCCCCCGACGTGATCGGTACCAACGAACCGCTGGCATCAGAACTGAGTTGCAGATTGCTGGCAGCCACTGGAGGCTGCGTATCAATGGTTACCGCCAGCGGATCGGACGCGGTGCTGACGTTACCTGCCGTGTCGGTGACCGTCACGGTCAGGCTATGATCGCCGTCTGTCAGCGTTGGCGTGGTGAACGTCCAGTTGCCATCGATATCGGTCAGGGCGGTCCCCAGCACATTGCTGCCATCTGAAACCGTCACAATGCTGTTGGCTTCAGCCGTGCCACTCAACACCGGGGTGTTGTCGTTAGTCGCTCCGCCTGCCGCAATCGGTGTATCGGTCGCGTCATTGGTGAGTTGCAGATTATCCGCCGGATCGGGCGCTTCGCTGTCCACGGTGAAATCTATGGTGTCAGAGTTAGCACTGGTGTTTCCGGCTGCGTCGCTGACCGTGACGCTCAGGCTATGCGCGCCCTGGTCCAGTTCTGGGGTGATATAGCTCCATGTGCCGTCCGCACCAACGGATGTTGAGCCCAACAACGTCGTGCCATCGTAGACATTGACGATGCTGCCCGCCTCCGCCGTACCGGTCAGCTCCGGTGTCGCATCGTTGGTGAGATTACCCTCAGTGATCGGCACCAGCGTACTGCCTTCATTGTTGTTGACCACCAGATCAGTCACAGCATCCGGTGCAGCGGTATCGATATCGAAATTCACCACAGAGGAGGATGGGCCGATGTTACCTGCGGCATCGGTCACCGTGATACTCAACGCATGGCTGCCATCCAGTAACGGCGTGGTAATGAAACTCCAGTTACCACTGCCATCGGTGGTCGCACTGCCAATCACATCGGTGCCATCGTAAATGGTGATCAGGCTATTCGCCTCTGCCGTACCGCTCAGTTCCGGTGAGTTGTCGTTAGTCAGCCCCCCGTTGGTGATTGGGACGTCAGTACTGCCATTATTGTTGTTGAGAACAAAGTCGGCGGCGTCTGGTGCCGTGGTATCAACGGTCAACGCCACCATATTACTCGGCGCGCTCACATTTCCGGCCAGATCGGTCTCCGTGACCATCAGATTGTGATCGCCATCGGTCAGGGTTTGCGGCGTGAAGTTCCAGCTACCGGTGGTTGCATCCGCCTGTACCGAACCGATCACCGCCATATTGTCGTAAATGGTGATGATGCTGCCCGCTTCTGCCGTACCGCTCAAGGTTGGCGTGCTGTCACCGGTCAGACCGTTAAGCGTATCGCCATTGTCATTTTCTGCCGTCAGATTGGTTACCGGATCGGGTGCGGTGGTATCCACAGTGACAAGGATAGGATCGGAGGCATCGCCAGTATTGCCGGCCGCATCGGTTACGGTCGTCGTCAGGCTGTGATCACCTTCATCCAGTGCCGGAGAGGTAAAGCTCCAGTTACCGTCACCATCAACAGTCGCGGTTCCCAACACGTTAGCGCCATCAGAAACTGTCACGGTACTACCCGGCTCCGCCGTACCACTCAATATCGGCGTGGTATCGTTGGTCGCACCCGTGGTAATCGGCACCAGCGTGCCACTGGTATCGCTACTGAGTTGTAAGTTATCGGCTGCCGCCGGGGCAGTCGTATCAATGGTGACCGCGATCGGATCGGATGCCGGGCTGGCATTGCCTGCCGGATCGGTCACGATGGCTGTCAGGCTATGATCACCTTCATCCAGCTCAGGGGTGGTAAAGCTCCAGTTTCCGTCGCCATCTACGGTCGCCGTTCCCAGCACGTTACTGCCATCGGACACCGTGACCGTGCTACCCGGCTCCGCCGTGCCACTCAATACCGGCGTGGTATCACTGGTGCTGCTCCCTGCTGCAATCGGTACGGAGGTACCACCGGAATCATTACTGAGTTGCAAACCACTGGCCGCAACCGGTGGTTGGGTATCCACTGAAAACGCCAGCGGATCAGAGGCTGTACTGGTGTTTCCTGCCGGATCGGTGACGGTGGCCGTCAGACTGTGATCGCCTTCTGCCAGCACAGGGGTGGTGAAACTCCAGTTACCATCACCGTCAACCGTGGTGGTTCCCAGCACCGTGTCACCATCTGACACGGTAATGGTACTGCCTGGCTCTGCAGTGCCGCTTAATACCGGCGTGGTGTCGTTAGTCGCACCACCCGCAGCTACCGGCACAGACGTACCACTTGAATCATTGCTGAGTTGCACACCATCTACGGGATCGGGTGCGGTGGTATCGATGGTGATCGCAAGCGGGTCCGAAGCATCGCTGGTATTACCCGCGGGGTCGGTCACCGTCGCTGTCAGGCTATGATCACCTTCATCCAGCGCAGGGGTAGTAAAGCTCCAGTTACCATTGCCATCTACGGTCGCCGTTCCCAGCACGTTAGTGCCATCAGACACCGTCACCGTGCTTCCTGGCTCCGCCGTACCACTCAATATCGGCGTGGTATCGTTGGTGGTGCCGGCTGTGACGGGGACCGATGTCCCGGTGACATCGCTGCTGAGTTGCAAGCCCGTCGCTACATCAGGTGCGGTGGTGTCAACGGTGAAATCAATGGCCGCAGAAGGCGGGCTGGTGTTGCCTGCCGGATCGGTCACGGTCGCCGTCAGACTATGATCACCCTCACCCAGAGCGGGGGTAATAAAACTCCAGTTACCGTCGTTATCCACCGTGGTGGTGCCCAGCACATCGTTACCGTCAGAAACGGTAATGATGCTGCCCGGATCGGCGGTTCCACTTAGTACCGGAGTGGTATCATTCGTCGCCCCACCAGCAGCAACTGGCACCGGTGTGCCACTATCGTTATTACTGAGTTGAACATCACCCGCAATGGCTGGCGCGGTGGTGTCAATGGTGACAGTCACCGGATCCGAAGCCGGACCGGTATTCCCTGCCGCATCGGTCACCGTTGCCGTCAGGCTGTGATCGCCTTCGCCCAATGGGTCAGGTGTAAAGCTCCAGTTGCCATTACTGCCAACAGTGGCGGTTCCCAGCACGGTGTCGCCATCGGAAATGGTCACGATGCTGCCCGGTTCCGCTGTTCCCGTTAACACCGGTGTGGTGTCGTTGGTGACGCCGCCGTCCGCAACAGGTACCGGTGTCCCGCTCAGGTCATTACTGAGTTGCAGGCCGCTCGCCGCTTCTGGTGCGGTGGTGTCTACCGTGACGGCGATAGGGCTGGAAGCCAGGCCCGTATTACCCGCCGTATCGGTCACCGTGGTGGTCAGGCTATGATCGCCCTCATCCAGCGCAGGGGTGGTGTAGCTCCAGTTACCGTCGCTATCGGTGATCGCGGTACCCAGCACAGTATCGCCGTCAGAAATGGTGACAGTGCTGCCGGGTTCGGCGGTACCGCTAAGTACCGGCGTCGTGTCATTAGTCGCACCCGACGTGATCGGTACTGCTGTGCCGCTCGTGTCATTGCTCAGTTGCAGGTTGTCAGCAACCGCTGGCGGCGTGGTATCTACGGTGAACACAAACGGATCGGTGGCTTCGCTGGTGTTACCCGCCTGGTCGGTCACGGAGGTGGTCAGGCTATGCTCACCTTCCGTCAATGTGGGTAGCGTGAAGCTCCAGTTACCGTCGTTATCCACTGTGGCCGTGCCCAGCAAATTGTCACCATCCTGGATGGTCACGATGCTGCCGGGCTCCGCACTGCCACTCAGTACCGGGGTGTTGTCATTGGTTGCGCTACCCGGTTCGATCGGCACCGGAGTACCGCTTTCGTCATTACTGAGCTGCAATCCGCCCGCGGCACCTGTCGCCACCGTGTCGATGGTGATGGTGATGGTGTCAGAATTGGTAATGTTGCCGTTGATATCCGTGATGGTGGCCTGGAAGGCATGCGATCCATCAACCAGCGTGCCAGGCGTGAAGACCCACTGACCATTACTGTCAGCAGTGACGCTGCCCAGTACGGTGGTGCCGTCATACAGGGTGATCAGGTTGCCTGCACCCGCCAGGCCACTCAGCACTGGCGTGCTGTCATGGGTAAAATCGCCATCAGCCAACTGCACCAGGGTGTTGCCGCTATCATCCGTTACCTGGAGAGAGCTGGTTGCCGCTGGCAGATCGGCATTGATGGTCACGTTGAACGGCGTGGTTGTCGGACTAACATTACCGGCCGCATCGGTCACCGTAACGGTCAGGCTGTGATTGCCGTTGGTTAACGCGTCCGGTGTGAAGCTCCAGTTGCCGTCACTGCCCACGGTGACAGTACCCAATAGCGTATCGCCATCGTAAACGCTGACGACGGTATTCGCCTCGGCCTGACCACTCAGGGTTGGCGTGCTGTCATCACTGAATCCACCCGACGTAAGGGGTCCCTGACTGTCGCCCACATCATCGGTCACTGTCAGGCCGCTGGCTGCCGCAGGCGGTACGGTATCAACGGTAAAAATGATGGGATCGGACGCCGGGCTGGTGTTGCCTGCCGCATCGCTCACGGTGGTGGTCAGACTGTGGTTGCCATCACTCAGCACTGGAGTCGTGAAGCTCCAACTGCCATCGCTGCCGACTGTTGCCGTGCCAAGCACCGTGTTACCGTCGGAAATCGTGACGGTGCTGCCGGGTTCAGCCGTGCCGCTCAATTGCGGAGAACTGTCGTTGGTGGCACCACCCGCCGCAATCGGAACGACAGCACTGCCGTTATTGTCGCCGAGCTGCAAATCACCGGCCGCCGCCGGTGCCTGGGTATCAATGACGATATTGATGGTGATGGAGTCAGTGATGTTGCTGTTAACATCCGTGATGGTGGCATGGAACGAATGTGGACCATCATCCAGCGTGGTCGGGGTAAAGCTCCATTGCCCGTTGCTGCCTGCCACCACGCTGCCTAACAAGGTTGTGCCGTCATACAGGGTGATCAGGGTATTCGCACCGGCCAGACCGCTTAACACCGGCGTACTGTCCTGAGTGTTGGCACCATTGGCCAGTTGTACCAGGGTATTGCCGCTGTCATCGGTGACCTGCAATGAACTGGTCGCCGGTGGCAAATCTGCCGCAACGACTGCATCAAACGCAGGTGTGGCAGGGCTGACATTACCTGCGCTATCGGTCACTGTCACCGTCAGGCTGTGACTACCATTGGTCAACGCCGGAGTAGTAAAGCTCCAGTTCCCATTCACGTCGGTGGTGGTTTGCCCCAGCAACGTCGTGCCGTCATACACGCTGATCACGCTATTGGGCTCAGCCTGACCGCTCAGGGTCGGCGTGTTGTCATCGGTGGAGACACCCGAGGTGATCGGCCCCTGACTGTCGCCCACGTTGTCAGTTACCGTCAGGCCGCTAGCCGCCGCCGGTGGCGTAGTATCGACGATAAAATTGATGGGATCGGATGCCGGGCTGGTGTTCCCCGCCGGGTCGCTCACGGTGGTGGTCAGGCTGTGTTGCCCCTCACCTAACGCCGGGGTGGTGAAACTCCAGTTGCCATCACTGCCGACAACCGCCGTACCGAGCACGGTGGTGCCATCAGAAATGGTGACGGTACTGCCCGGTTCAGCCGTACCCGTCAACACCGGGGTGGTGTCATTGGTTGATCCCCCCGCAGGTACCGGTATCACGGTGCTGCCTTCGTTGTTACCGAGTTGCAAATCACCGGCCGCTTCCGGGGCCACTGTATCAATAATGATATGAATGGTGTTGGAGTCAGTCACATTGCCGTTAGCATCTGTGATGGTGGCATGAAAGGTATGTGTACCATCGGCCAGCGTGCCTGGGGTAAACACCCATTGCCCATCCGTGCCAGCCACGACGCTACCCAACAAGGTATTTCCGTCATACAGGGTAATAAGGGCGTTTGCCGTTGCCAGCCCCGTCAGTACCGGGGTGGTGTCATGCGTGCTGGATCCATCAAGCAGCTGCACCAGGGTGTTGCCGCTGTCATCCGTCACCTGCAACGACGTGGTGGCTGGTGGGAAGCCTGCCGCAATGTTGACATCAAACGCCGGGGTTGCCGGGCTGACATTCCCCGCCGCATCCGTCACGGTAACGGTGAGGCTATGGCTACCGTTGCTCAGCGCCGGGGTGGTAAAGCTCCAGCTACCGTTCGCATCTGCCACGGCACTGCCCAGCAGCGTCTGACCATCATAGATTTTGATGATGCTATTGGCTTCAGCCTGGCCGCTTAAGGTGGGTGTGTTGTCATCTGTGGTCGCGCCGGAAGTCAGTGGCCCCTGACTCCCCCCGACATCGTCTGTCACCACCAAAGCGCTGGCAGCTACCGGTGCCACGGTATCGACAACGAAGTCGACAGGATCAGATGCAGCGCTGGTATTGCCCGCAGCATCGGTAACGGTTGTGGTAATACTGTGAGATCCATCCGCCAGCGTTGGCGAGGTGAAGCTCCAGGTGCCATCTGCGCCGACCACCACGGTGCCCAGCAAGGTCGACCCGTCGTAAATGCTGACGATGCTGCCCGCTTCAGCCGTTCCGCTTAAGATCGGCGTATTGTCATCGGTGTTGGTGCCACTGGTAATCGCTCCCTGAATGGCGCCGGCATTATCGGTCAGAACAAGGTTACTGGCCGTGCCGGGTGCGGTGGTATCACCGCCACCGCCGTTATCACCGCCGCCAGCATTATTGCTACCCCCTTCGGAACCACCACTGCCTGTGGTTCCCGCAAACATCGCACCCAGCCCCGCCAGCAGTGCACCTCCCATACCAAAGGCGGCAATGGCGTTATCATGGGTGGTATTTGCTGCTAACAGGCCATCGGTACTGTCGATAGAAACATACTGGAAGCCATCACCACCAGGATTCTCCACCCACCATAAAGCGCCCTTGTCATCCTGTAGCACAAGGTCACTTTCGCCATTCGGCCCATAAAAATTATGAATAACAAGATGTTCACCCGACTTCGTTGTAATAACGAGGTCATTACCATTGCGTGTGTAAGATTTAATATCTGATTGATTCAGATTGAGTTTAACCAAACTCGGAGTGGTTAACGTCACTTCGCTTCCGTTAGTCAGCGAGGCGATCGTGCCTCCTTTAGGCGTTACTGAGATATTATTCATTTTCTCTATATTCCACCGAGGTTATTAGAATCCATAAAAACGCCCGAAATCCGCAGATCCCGGTCTCACCAGTGAATAAACGTTGGATATTCACTCTTTCTCTTTGACGACCTCATACATGCTGATGATGAAATCGTACTGAGCCTTGTTAAGCCGCCATCCTGGTAATGGGGACGTTTTATTTCTTAAAATAACAACGGGGAAAATATCGTTTTTATCTATTGGCACTGCGTGAACTACATGAAACTCCTTAAATTCTTTTTTTGGCACAGTTGTTTTCCGCATGGATCGGAGGTGCTGGTGGCGACCCATGATTTATTAATAAAATCATCAAGATACACGCCATCCCAATGATAGCCCTGCATACCATATATCGCTTTATGCGCCAGAATCTCGATATGACGTTGATTCTCAACACCCTCAATAATCACGCCACTGCATAAATCGTTGAGATGGCCTAACAACAGATCAAATATATGGCTTTCGCCATACTGCCAAAAAAACGCCTTATCAATCTTGACACACTCAAATATTCCGCTACTCATCATGGTGAGGCTGGAATATCCCGGACCAAAGTCATCCAGCCATAAGGGCGCAATTTTTGCCAACCCCTTTAAAATTAATAGATCTGCACGAGTAAAGCGGGCGATGAAAAATGAGGATATTTCAAAGCGAAAGAAAGGCAACAGTGCCAGTCTTTGTTGAGTTTTTTCATCAGAAAAAATGCTGGAAACAATATCCCTGTTAATGTTCACACTAATGATCTGCCGGAATCCCTTTTGATAGAGTCGCTCCAGTTGATCTATTTGCCGCAGGAATAGTTGCCATTTCTGCTCCACGGGTAAGTGGCTGAAAAAAACCGCTTCTCTTGCCGGATTCCTCATATGCTTAATATCAGCATCGTCCACAAAGCGCGTCAGCAATTCCCAGGCAAAAAGGTTGCCGGATAATCCGTAAACAGGTTCCAGTATAAAAGTGTATTGTTGCGGATTGCTCATCAACGCGCCCTTTTGCCACGATCTGACGCACCTTAAATGTCAGAATTTCTCATGTTAAACACAAGGAAAACATTGGTAAAACTTAACACCTTAACTGAAGGTTAACGTATAACTTACAGTTTGAGAAATAGGTTAAGCCAAGACATTCGCACATTTTGATAGGAATGGCGTATTGATTTTCATCTTGCAGCCGGTGAAATTATGACTACCGTTTCAGACAATTCCTGGAAAAAATAATGTTTTTTCCCATCTTGACAGAAATGATTTCATATTAACTATTTGATTTTAATTAAAAAAAATATATGAATGGTTGAGTTTTGGATTTCTTTTGTCAAAGTTACAGAATCGGTATGAGAAGATTTTTTCCAAAAAGCGTCGAAAAGCATTTAGTTAATAACAGTTATTATTTCACCACCAATGATCAAATTTTAATTATGCATAAAAAATATAACATAACAGAAAACCTGCTTTATAAGGCCAAATGACCTTACTGAATTAATGGGTATTTCCCGTATGTAATGGATTGCGGCTTCGCTTTTTCAAATAAATGAATGAGATAGCGATGTTGTGTCTGCGCCATTCCTTCTTTAAATGACAAGAGAAATTACCACGGTGATCACGATCGCAATTTTAATAAAAAAGACAGGAGTGAAAAAATAGTGGAGAAATAAATGGACCGAGCCACGAACGTGGCCCGGTGAAGAGACGATTAATTATTCGTCTTCAAGATAGGTATAACCGTACAAACCGCTCTCAAATTCTTCCAGGAACTGCGCACGCAGATCTTCGTCTATATCGGTTTGCTTCACCTGATTACGGAACAGCGTCATCAGTTCTGCCGGGTTGAGCTGCACATATTCCAGCATATCTGCCACTGTATCGCCTTCATCTGAAAGCTGAACTTCCACGCTGCCATCCTGGAAAGCAAACACGTCAACCGCTTCGGTATCGCCAAACAGGTTATGCATGTTGCCGAGAATTTCCTGATACGCGCCCACCATAAAGAAGCCCAGCATCGGCGGGTTGTCGATATCGTATTCCGGCATCGGCATGGTGGTGGCAATGCCGTCGCCATCCACATAGTGATCGATAGTGCCATCTGAATCGCAGGTGATGTCGAGTAGCACCGCACGACGTTGCGGCATTTTGTTCAACCCTTCCAGCGGCAACACCGGGAAGAGTTGATCGATACCCCAGGCATCCGGCATCGACTGGAACAGCGAGAAGTTGACGTAAATCTTGTCAGCCATACGCTCCTGCAACTCATCGATAATCGGGCGATGAGCACGGTTGCTCGGATCAAGGTGCTGCTGGATGTAATGACAGATGCTGAGGTAAAGCTGTTCCGCCCAGGCGCGCTGACGCAGATCATAAGTGCCGGACGAGTAACCGGTATGGATGTCAAACAGATCCATCTGGCTGTCGTGCAACCACTCACGCAACGAGCGACGCACGTTCGGTTCGTGCATCTCCTGCCAGGTATCCCACATGCTCTGGATTGGGCGTGGCGCATCTACATCCGGCGCTTCCGGGTTGCTAAATTCGTTGCGCTCAACACCAATAATATTGGACACCAGCACGGTGTGATGAGCGGTTACCGCACGACCCGATTCGGTAATCACCGTAGGATGCTCAAGACCGTGTTCATCACAGGCATCACCAATCGCCCAAATCACGTTGTTAGCGTATTCATTCAGGCCGTAGTTAACCGAGCAATCGGACTGTGAACGTGTTCCTTCATAATCCACACCCAGACCGCCGCCGACGTCAAAACATTTGATGTTAACGCCAAGCTTCGCCAGCTCTACATAGAAACGGGCTGACTCACGCACCCCGGTAGCGATATCGCGAATATTCGCCATCTGCGAACCAAGGTGGAAATGCAGCAATTGCAGGCTATCGATACGACCCGCTTTACGCATGATCTCCACCAGCTGCAACACCTGCGACGCCGCCAGACCAAATTTGGACTTTTCACCGCCGCTCGACTGCCATTTACCGGAGCCTTGCGATGCCAGACGTGCACGAATACCGAGGCGAGGCACGACATTCAGCCGTTCTGCCTCTTCCAGCACCATGCGTACCTCAGTCATCTTCTCGATCACCAGATACACCTTGTGACCAAGTTTCTCACCAATCAACGCCAGACGTATGTATTCGCGGTCTTTGTAGCCGTTACAGACGATAACGGTTCGGGTTTTACCCGCATGCGCCAATACCGCCATCAGCTCCGCCTTGGAACCAGCTTCCAGCCCCAGCGGTTCGCCGGAGTTGACCAGCGACTCAATCACACGTTTGTGCTGGTTTACCTTGATGGGATACACCAGGAAGTAGTCACCTTTATACCCGTAGGATTCGCGGGCACGTTTGAAGGCACCGTTAATCGAACGCAGACGGTGCTGCAAAATCTGTGGGAAGCAAAACAGCGCGGGCAGGCGCTGACCATCAGCTTCACGCTCTTTCACCAGTTTGGCGAGGTCGACACGAACTTCCGGCATGTCCGGATCCGGGCACACGCTGATGTGGCCCAATTCGTTGACGTCGTAATAGTTATTACCCCACCAGGCAATATTGTAGGTGCGCAGCATTCGGCTCGCTTCCTGATCATTCATCGCCACCTCCTGCATGGAGCGGAGTACACCCTGTTCGCCAGCTGACGAACCCTTGATATTCTTCATGTCGTCAGACATCACGAACCTCAATTTTCCGTTGAAATATGAAAAAGTTGCCGGGTTTTGTCGTTATTACGCCGGGATAAAATTGCCCCATTCTGCCTGCTTATCCTCAAGAGCTGCTGACGTTAAGTGTAAAACACCAGGCCGGGATGCGTGCAACCGTGCCAGAAATAGCCTGGCAGTGCCATCATCACCCGAGCGTGAAAAAAATCACCAGGATTGTGGGAACAAGTTAGCCGGCGCTCGTGTCGGGATAATTACCGCAACGAACAAAACTTCGACTGGAGTGAAAAACAGAAGTGGAAATGGAAAGGATTGCCAGCGCGCACGTTGAGCGCAGTGAACCGTAAAAAGAGAAAGGGTGGTTCATTACTTTTATCACCTCCAACGCATGGGGAAAACATGCGGGAAACGGCCTGGGTGAAAGCCAGATACACACATATCTGACGGGCGCGACGCACGGCGGCGTCATCCTTTTGGGCTGTGGTCGACAGCAGCGGCGATTTATACAGCCTGACGCATAAAATTGCAAAAGCTTTTGCCAGAGCGGCCGATACCGGGATCAATACGGTGATCCGTGTCAGGAAAATTTTCCAGTTCAGCTGTTGCGTAAAATGCGGAAACAGAAAAAGGGCTGGTAATTCGCTCAGTGAGTAACCTAAAATAGCCGTCCAGATGGTCATCCATCTAAACTGGTTAACATCCAAGCTTTCTTACTGCTCGCGGCTTTGCCTGAAGGGGCGTCGAGCCTGGCACAACCTCGCTTACGCTATGCAGTCGAATTCAAACCATTTGTAAGGTAAAGAACAGAATGGCTAAACACCTTTTTACGTCTGAGTCCGTATCAGAAGGACATCCTGATAAAATCGCTGACCAAATTTCTGACGCCGTGCTCGACGCCATCCTTGAACAGGATCCGAAAGCTCGTGTGGCCTGCGAAACTTACGTGAAAACCGGTATGGTGCTGGTTGGCGGTGAAATCACCACCAGCGCATGGGTTGATATCGAAGAGATTACCCGTAATACCGTTCGTGAAATTGGCTATGTTCATTCCGATATGGGCTTCGATGCCAACTCTTGCGCAGTACTGAGCGCCATTGGTAAACAGTCTCCGGACATCAACCAGGGCGTTGACCGTACCGACCCGCTGGAACAAGGTGCTGGCGATCAGGGCCTGATGTTTGGCTACGCCACCAACGAAACTGACGTTCTGATGCCTGCTCCGGTAACCTATGCGCACCGTCTGGTCCAGCGTCAGGCTGAAGTACGTAAAAACGGCACCCTGCCGTGGCTGCGTCCGGATGCAAAAAGCCAGATCACTTTCCAGTACGATGGCGGCAAAATTGTCGGTATCGATGCCGTGGTACTGTCGACTCAGCACGCGGAAGAGATTTCCCAGACTGACCTGCGTGAAGCGGTAATGGAAGAGATCATCAAGCCGGTTCTGCCAACTGAGTGGATCAACGCCAGCACCAAATACCACATCAACCCGACTGGCCGTTTCGTTATCGGTGGCCCAATGGGTGACTGCGGTCTGACCGGTCGTAAAATCATCGTGGATACCTACGGCGGCATGGCGCGTCACGGCGGCGGTGCTTTCTCTGGTAAAGACCCATCAAAGGTTGACCGTTCTGCGGCTTACGCAGCACGCTACGTGGCAAAAAACATTGTTGCGGCTGGCCTGGCTGACCGTTGTGAGATTCAGGTTTCCTACGCAATCGGCGTGGCAGAACCGACATCGATCATGGTGGAAACTTTCGGTACTGAGAAAGTGGCAACCGAGCAACTGACCCTGCTGGTACGCGAGTTCTTTGACCTGCGTCCGTACGGTCTGATCCAGATGATGGACCTGCTGAAGCCTATCTACAAAGAAACTGCCGCTTACGGTCACTTTGGCCGCGAACACTTCCCATGGGAAAAAACCGACAAAGCTGCACAGCTGCGCGAAGCTGCTGGTTTGTAAGTTTATACCCCTGCGGTTCAATTAAGGGAGGCCAATGGCCTCCCTTACTATTTCTCACATCCGTAGCTACCGTCTTGAACGTCAAGCGGTAGCTGCGTAATTTTCATCCCACTTCATCCGCGTTTTCAGCACCCCGAAGCACTGATGAACCAGCTTGCGCATCACCGCTCCAAGCGCGGCCTTGCTGGCTTTGCCCTTCGCGATTAGCCTCTGGTACAGCGCCTTCGCCGGGGCATTCCACCTGATCGCTACGATCGCCGCCATATACAGTTTCGCCCTTACGTCTGCCGGGCCTGTTTTTGACATCCGCGCACGCCCCCTGACTGAGCTCCCGGACGTTTTTTCCACCGGTACCAC
>NZ_CP024636.1:2577853-2638244 GCF_009728735.1 Pantoea phytobeneficialis | reverse complement strand
AGCGAACGAAACAGGGACATGCCGGTAACAGCCCAGACCATCATATCCATTGGGAGGCGGCGTTTTCGCAGAGTCACGACACCGGTATCAACCAGACATTCATCAATGAGTTCGGGTGAGAGCAGATCGGAAAGCGCAGAAAATTCTTTCGGCGTAAAGTTCAGGACGGTATCGAGAGCCTGGCTGAGTAACATAAAAAAATCCGTAATCCCCGGGAGATTACAGATTTTTGCAGAACTACAGGATCGTTCAATCGATCATTTCATGCTTAACTGATCGGCATTACGCGATAAATCGCGTCGTTACATTTCGGGTCAGCTTTTCCATTAACAACAAATTGTTAACGATTACATTTTGAAACGCTTTAAATATCTGAGATTTAGGAATTTTGCAGCGTGGTTATTCCAGTAAAAATGCGTTATTTTCAGCGTCGTCTGATAGCCGATATTTAGAATGATGTCAGAAACTTAAAGGGTGCTATACCTTACTGGTTACAGAACCATTTTGGGCGAAAAATGCTGAATGACAGGGATTCAGCGAGTGTAACCGATTACATTCATGTGATCCTCCTCACTTTTTCCCGCAAGCAGGTTCCTTAACATTGATAAAAACAACGATAGATAAATTTGGAGGCAATATGCCTGGCAATACTCATAAAAGCAGAACCTCAAATAAGGCGATGACCTTGTTTGTCTGCTTTCTCGCGGCTCTGGCCGGCCTGCTGTTCGGTCTGGATATCGGCGTTATCGCTGGTGCCCTGCCCTTTATCGCTAAAGACTTTAACGTTACCGCCCACCAGCAAGAGTGGATCGTCAGCTCCATGATGTTTGGTGCAGCAGTGGGTGCTATCGGCAGCGGCTGGATGTCATCACAACTGGGTCGTAAAAAAAGCCTGATGGCCGGAGCCATTCTGTTTGTGATTGGCTCCCTGTGGTCAGCCTTTGCACCCAACCCGGAAATGCTGATTGTTGCCCGTGTGGTACTCGGTCTGGCAGTCGGTGTAGCGTCTTACACTGCGCCACTGTATTTGTCTGAAATCGCACCGGAAAAAATCCGCGGCAGTATGATCTCCCTGTATCAGCTGATGATCACCATTGGTATTCTGGCCGCGTACCTGTCCGACACCGCGTTCAGTGACGCGGGTGCATGGCGCTGGATGCTGGGTGTCATCACCATTCCGGCAATCCTGCTGTTGGTAGGCGTGGTATTTCTGCCAAACAGCCCGCGTTGGCTGGCGGCGAAGGGTAACTTCCGCGATGCGCAGCGCGTGCTCGATCGCCTGCGTGACACCAGCGAGCAGGCCAAACGCGAGCTGGATGAAATCCGCGAAAGCCTGAAGATCAAACAGTCAGGCTGGCAATTGTTCCAGAGCAACAGCAACTTCCGTCGCGCGGTATTCCTTGGCGTGCTGTTGCAGGTGATGCAGCAGTTCACCGGTATGAACGTCATCATGTACTACGCACCGAAAATCTTTGAAATCGCGGGCTTCGCCAACACCACACAACAAATGTGGGGCACGGTGATTGTCGGCCTGGTCAACGTCCTGGCAACCTTTATCGCTATTGGCCTGGTGGATCGCTGGGGCCGTAAGCCTACACTGGTGCTGGGTTTCCTGGTGATGGCAGCCGGTATGGGTATCCTCGGTACCATGCTGCATGTCGGTATTCACTCAGCCGGTGCGCAGTACTTCGCGGTTGCGATGCTGTTGATGTTTATCGTCGGCTTCGCCATGAGCGCCGGTCCGCTGATTTGGGTACTGTGCTCTGAAATCCAGCCGCTGAAAGGCCGTGACTTCGGTATCACCGTCTCAACAGCGACCAACTGGATTGCCAACATGATCGTCGGTGCCACCTTCCTGACCATGCTGAACTCACTGGGCAACGCGCCGACCTTCTGGGTCTACGCCGGACTCAACGTGTTCTTTATCCTGCTGACGCTCGTGCTGATCCCTGAGACCAAAAACGTCTCGCTGGAGCACATCGAACGCAACCTGCTGTCGGGTAAAAAACTGCGTGAAATCGGTCAGGAATGATCGAAACATGCGCTAACAAGGGCTGCCTGCGGGCGGCCCTTTTTTATGGCACGTCCCGCAGCAGTTGAGTTCCCCCGCGCAACGCCTTATGCTTTCCGCCATGAAAACGCCCCGCCTGCCCATTGCCATACAACAAGCCGTGATGCGCTCACTGCGCCAGTTCCTGCAACTGGCAAATGAGCGGCTGAAACGCAGCTATCCCGAACCGAAACTGATTTATCAACAACGTGGTACAGCGGCAGGCACCGCCTGGCTGGAGAAGTGGGAAATCCGTCTCAACCCGGTGTTGTTGCTGGAAAATCAACAGGCGTTTATCGACGAAGTGGTGCCGCACGAACTCGCGCATCTGCTGGTATGGAAAACCTTCGGTCGCGTTGCCCCACACGGCAAAGAGTGGAAATGGATGATGGAGGAAGTGCTGGGTGTACCCGCACGCCGCACACATCAATTCGAAATCGACTCGGTGCGCAGCCGTACCTTTGCCTACCGTTGCCGTTGTCAGCAACATCAACTCACCGTGCGCCGTCATAACCGCGTCGTGCGTGGCGAAAGTGAATATCGCTGCGTACATTGCGGTACGATATTGCAACCTGGTGAATTTTCAGCAAGTTAGTCGGTAATCTCATTTCACCGCCGGGCGCATTCTGCTAACCTGCCGCCTTTTTTCGCATCGGGTTAAGTTTGGAATATGTCTCGCAAAATTATTATCGCCCTGACCTTGTTAGTCGCTCCGCTGAGTGCCTGGAGCCTCAACCTCAATAATTACCATCAGAATAACTTCCAGCAGGCCAAAGAATACGCGGCCTCAATCAATGCCGATGCGCCCGGCAGTTTCTACTGTGGCTGCAAAATCAACTGGCAGGGCAAGAAAGGCGTACCTGACCTCAGCAGCTGTGGCTATAACGTGCGTAAAAATGCTAACCGCGCAGCTCGCATCGAATGGGAACATGTGATGCCTGCCTGGGAGTTCGGCCATCAGCGCCAGTGCTGGCAAAACGGTGGACGTAAAAATTGCAGCAAAGATGCCGATTACCGCCGCATTGAGAGCGATCTGCACAACCTTGAGCCGGCAATAGGTGAAGTGAATGGCGATCGTGGCAACTTCCAGTACAGCCAGTGGAACGGTGGTGAACAGCCCTACGGCCAGTGCAGCATGAAGATCGATTTCAAACAGAAACTGGCGCAGCCACCGGAGCGCGCCCGTGGAGCCATTGCCCGCACCTACTTTTATATGCGCGATCAATACAAACTGAGCCTGTCACGTCAGCAAACACAGCTGTTTACCGCTTGGGATAAGCAATATCCGGTGACGCCGTGGGAGTGCGAACGCGATCAACGCATCGCCAAAGTGCAGGGCAATCATAATCCTTATGTGCTTCAGGCTTGCCAGCGCTAAAACCGCTACCCTACACTAGCTGCTTTCCGATTGAGCCGTGCCGCTGGCACGGCATTAACGCTGGCAGGAACCGCATGCGTATACCTCGCATTTTTCACCCCGAACCCCTTACTGTGAACAGTGAGGTCTTCCTTGATGAAGACGCCGCCAATCACGTCGGACGCGTGCTGCGTATGAACGCAGGCCAGCGGCTAGAGCTGTTTGATGGCAGTAATCTGACTTTTGCCGCCGAAATCACCCAGGCTGATAAAAAGCGTGTAAAAGTAAGAGTCCTTGACAGTCAACAGGATGATCGCGAATCACCGCTGCATCTGCACCTTGGACAGGTGATGTCGCGCGGTGAAAAAATGGAATTCACCATCCAGAAATCCATCGAACTTGGCGTCAATGTCATTACGCCCTTGTTTTCTGAACGCTGTGGCGTAAAGCTGGATGCTGAGCGTCTGGCAAAAAAAATCCAGCAATGGCAAAAAATTGCAATTGCCGCCTGCGAGCAGTGCGGCCGTAATCGCGTGCCGGAGATTCGCGAAGCGATGACGCTGGAAGCCTGGTGCAGTGAAGCCGATGAAGGGCTAAAACTGAATTTACACCCGCGCGCCAGCCACAGTATCAACACGCTGCCCCACCCTGTTGAGCGCATCCGCCTGCTGATTGGTCCTGAAGGCGGCCTGTCGACAGAGGAGATTGCCATGACAGCACAGCACGGTTTCACTGATATTCTGTTGGGACCACGCGTGTTACGCACCGAAACCACCGCCCTCACCGCCATTACGGCACTTCAGGTGAGGTTTGGCGACCTCGGTTAAGGGATACTTTCGGGTTGTATAAAGACGCCAGCGTTAACATGGCGTCCTGACTAAGCAGGGGTAGTGAGTTCCCCCCTTTGAGGAGAGAATAATGATTAAGCTTGGCATCGTTATGGACCCGATTTCGTCCATCAACATTAAAAAAGACACCAGCTTCGCCATGTTGCTGGAAGCGCAGCGCCGTGGTTACGAAATTCATTACATGGAGATGAACGATCTCTCCCTGCGTGGCGGTGTGACGTACGCACGCACGCGCCTGCTCAGCGTCGAGCAAAACTACGATAAATGGTATGAATTTGGCAGCGAGCAAGAGATCAAACTGGCCGATCTCAATGTGGTGCTGATGCGTAAAGATCCGCCGTTCGATACCGAATTTATCTATGCCACTTACCTGCTGGAACGTGCTGAAGAGCAAGGTACGCTGATCGTCAACAAGCCGCAGAGCCTGCGTGACTGCAACGAAAAACTCTACACCGCGTGGTTTGCCGATCTCACCCCCGACACGCTGGTGACGCGCAGCAAAGAGAAATTACGCGCCTTCTGGCAGGAGCACGGCGATGTGATCCTCAAACCGTTGGATGGCATGGGTGGTGCATCGATCTTCCGCGTGAAACAGGATGATCCTAACTTCGGCGTTATCACCGAAACCCTGACCAATCACGGGCAGAACTTCTGCATGGCGCAAAACTACCTGCCAGCCATTAAAGATGGCGACAAACGTGTGTTGGTGGTTGACGGTGAACCCGTCCCTTACTGCCTGGCGCGAATTCCGCAAGGTGGCGAAACCCGTGGTAACCTGGCAGCGGGTGGCCGTGGCGAAGCTCGTCCCCTGAGCGACAGCGACTGGGAGATTGCCCGTCGCGTTGGGCCGACGCTTAAAGCAAAAGGGCTGATTTTTGTCGGTCTTGACATCATCGGTGATAAACTGACGGAAGTGAATGTGACCAGCCCGACCTGCGTGCGTGAAATTGAAGCCGCCTTCCCAATCTCCATCACCGGTATGCTGATGGATGCCATTGAGAAACGTCTGGGCTAAGGATGCCGTCGGAGCCAAGGCTCCGTGAATATCTCCAATACCGGCATTGCCGCAGCAATGCCGGTTATTTTTGGTATACGAGTGAGAATGAATTTACAGCATCATTTTTTGATTGCGATGCCATCCCTGCAAGATCCCTTCTTCAAGCGCTCGGTCGTGTACATTTGCGAGCATAACGAAGATGGTGCTATGGGCTTGATTATTAATAAGCCGATGGAGAATCTGACGGTCGAAGGCATCCTTAAAAAGCTCAAAATCAGCCCATCAGATCGCGATCCAGCTATCAGGCTGGATAAACCGGTATTCGCTGGCGGCCCGCTGGCGGAGGACCGTGGCTTTATTCTGCATTCTGCACAACGCGTCTACTCCTCCAGCATTCGTATTTCAGACACCACCGTGATCACCACCTCAAGAGATGTGCTGGAAGCGATTGGTAGCAGCTCTCAACCAGAACATGTGCTGGTGGCGCTGGGGTACTGCGCCTGGGAAAAAGATCAGCTCGAAAACGAATTGCTGGAAAACGCCTGGCTCACCACACCAGCATCCAGCACCATTCTGTTCCAGACGCCGATCGCGGAACGTTGGCGTGAAGCCGCGAAATGCCTGGGTGTGGATATCCACAATATGACTAACGATGCAGGACACGCCTGATGGCCAGTGAAACGCTGCTGGGCTTTGATTTCGGCACCAAAAGTATTGGCGTTGCTGTCGGACAGCAACTGACAGGCACCGCCCGCGCGCTGGCGGCGCTTAAAGCGCAGGATGGTACGCCGGACTGGAACCTGATCGAGCGGTTACTAAAAGAATGGCAGCCCGACTACGTAGTGGTAGGTCTGCCGCTCAATATGGATGGCAGCGAACAGGAACTGACCGCGCGCGCACGTAAGTTTGCCAACCGCCTGCATGGTCGTTTTGGGGTGCGTGTTGAGTTGCAGGATGAACGCCTCAGTACCGTTGAAGCGCGTGCCGGTTTGTTCGAACGTGGTGGCTACCGCGCGCTGCAAAAAGGCGCGGTCGATTCGCAATCGGCCGTCATCATCCTCGAAGATTGGTTCGACACCCACTGATCGTTCAAATCATCCCTGCCTGCTGTCGCGCCAGCTCGCTCTGGGCGAAGGTTTGCATTCCGGCCTGTGCGCCGGTTTGCAGTACTCCCGGCAACTGATGCATTTTCCCTTCGCGAATCAGGTTAGCTACCGCAGGCGTCGCCACCAGCACTTCAAACAATCCCACCCGCCCTCCCTGCTTTGCCGGCACCAGCCGCTGCGCCAGCACCGCTTTCAGGCTCCCTGCCAGTTGACTGCGCACCAGGTTTTTTTCCTCGGCGGGAAACACGTCCACCAACCGGTCCACTGCCTGAGTCGCACCACGCGTATGCAAGGTTGCCAGCACCAGATGGCCAGTCTCAGCCGCCGTTAATGCCAGGCGGATAGTTTCGCTATCGCGCAGTTCACCTAACAGAATCACATCCGGGTCCTCGCGCAGCGCCGCCTTCAGTCCCTGACGGAATGAAGCACAGTGCGCCCCAACTTCACGCTGTTGAATCAGCGAACGCAGGCTGTGATGAATAAACTCGATGGGATCTTCCAGCGTGAGAATATGGCGTGACTGCGCACGGTTCAGGCTATCGACCAGCGCCGCCAGTGTGGTGGATTTGCCACTGCCGGTTGCACCGGTGATGAGAATCAATCCCTCCTCCAGCAGAAGCAATTGCTCAACAACCGGCGGCAACCCCAGGCTGTCGATTGCCGGTACCTGACTGGCAATCAACCGCAAAGCCAGGGACAAACCGTGCCGTTGGAGAAACAGATTGGCGCGCAGTCGCACGCCACTTGCCAATGTGATGGCAAAATCGACGTGCCCCTCTGCTTCCAGCAACGTCTGCTGCGCGGTATCCAGCCACTGCATCATAAAGGCTTCCAGCCAGGCCGGTTCCAGTGCGGATTGCTCCGGGATGGGCTCCAGCACCCCTTGCCGTCGCCAGTGTGGCAAATGTCCGCTGCAAAGGTGCAGATCGGCGGCGTTATGCTTTACACTAAGGGCCACAACTTTATCCAAATCCATAGAAATTCTCCTGACTATGACTTCCATTGAGCACAACTTACAGCAAGTACGCGAGCGTATCGCCGCTGCTGCCGCGCGTTGCGGACGCGCTCCAGAAGAAATTACGCTGCTTGCAGTGAGTAAAACCAAACCTGTGAGTGCGGTCGAAGAAGCCATTGCTGCCGGACAGCGGGCGTTTGGCGAAAATTACGTGCAGGAAGGGGTTGAAAAAGTCACCACGCTGGCCGCACATCCTGAACTGCAATGGCACTTCATTGGTCCATTGCAATCGAACAAAAGTCGCCAGGTGGCGGAGCATTTTGACTGGTGCCATACCGTGGATCGTCAGCGCATTGCGCAACGTCTTAATGACCAGCGCCCGACGCACCTGCCGCCACTTAATGTGTTAATTCAGGTAAATATCAGTGACGAGAACAGCAAATCTGGCATCATGCTGGAGGCGCTGCCGACGTTGGCACAGGAGATTTCTGCCTTGCCGCAGCTACGTTTGCGCGGCCTGATGGCGATTCCGGCACCGGAACAGGATTATGATCGCCAGTTGGCGGTCTGCCTGCAAATGGCTGCCGCGTTTCGTGCCCTGCAACAGAATTACCCTGACGTCGATACGCTTTCTCTGGGAATGAGCGACGACATGGAAGCGGCCATCGCCGCTGGCAGTACTATGGTGCGTATCGGCACCGCCGTATTTGGCGCGCGGGATTATGCGCGCACTTCACAACAATAATTGAGGAACCTCATGTTAACAATGACGTTTTTAGTCAAAACGCTGATCGACCTGTACGTGATGGTCTTGCTGCTGCGCATCTGGATGCAGTGGTCACGCTGTGACTTCTACAACCCGCTGTCGCAGTTTGTCGTGAAGATTACCCAGCCAATTATCAAACCACTGCGCCGCGTATTACCGGCATTAGGGCCGATTGATACCGCCTCGTTACTGCTGGCGTTTGTGCTGACCACCCTGAAATACCCGATTCTGCTGTTGATTCAGGTAGGCGTGTTTTCGGTAGATCCAACCAACCTGTTGGTTGGCCTGTTATCACTGCTGAAGTCAGCCGGTTATCTGGTGTTCTGGGTAATTATCATTCGTTCACTGATGAGCTGGATCAGCCAGGGCCGCGGTCCCATTGATTATGTGCTGATCCAACTGACTGAACCGCTGATGGCACCGATTCGTCGCATTTTGCCAGCTATGGGCGGTATCGATTTTTCTGCCATGATTGTCATTCTGGTGCTGTATGCGCTGAATTTCCTCGGCATGGACCTGTTCCCGGGTCTTTGGTATTTGCTGTAATTCGTTAATCTGGAACTGTTATGCAAAAAGTTGTTCTCGCCACCGGTAATCCGGGCAAAGTTCGTGAACTGGCCGACCTGCTGGCGGCCTTTGGTCTGGATATCGTGGCGCAAACCGAGTTAGGCGTAGAGTCAGCGGATGAAACTGGTCTGACTTTTATTGAAAACGCCATTCTCAAAGCCCGCCATGCCGCGCAAATCACCGGTCTGCCTGCGATTGCCGACGACTCCGGTTTGGCGGTCGACGCCCTCGGCGGTGCGCCGGGTATCTACTCTGCCCGCTATGCCGGTCTCGATGCCAGCGATCAGCAGAACCTCGACAAATTGCTGATTACGCTGGAAAATGTGCCAGACGGCGAACGTCAGGCGCAGTTCCACTGCGTGCTGGTTTACGTGCGTCACGCGGCCGACCCTACGCCTCTGGTATTCCACGGTAGCTGGGCCGGTGAAATCACGCGTGCTGCCGCGGGTGCAGGCGGTTTTGGCTATGACCCGATTTTCTATGTACCTGAATTAGGCAAAACAGCGGCTGAGCTGAGTAAAGATGAAAAGCGCGCTGTTTCTCACCGTGGCAAAGCATTGACGCTGTTACTGGATGCGATGCGCAATGCCTGATTTACCACCGTTAAGCCTGTACATCCACATTCCGTGGTGTGTACAAAAATGTCCCTACTGTGATTTCAACTCCCACGCATTGAAAGGCGAGGTGCCGCACATCGAGTATGTGCAGCACCTGCTGAACGATCTTGAGCAGGATTTACCGCTGACCAGCGGGCGCGAAGTCCGTACCATATTTATTGGTGGTGGTACGCCAAGTCTGTTAAGCAGCAACGCGATGCAAATGTTGATGGATGGCGTACGTGCGCGGCTACCGCTGGCGCCCGATGCCGAAATCACCATGGAAGCCAACCCTGGTACGGTAGAAGCCGACCGCTTCAGCGGTTATCAGCAAGCCGGGATTAACCGCATTTCAATTGGTGTGCAGAGTTTCAGTCCGCAAAAACTGGAGCGTCTCGGACGTATTCACGGTCCGGAAGAAGCAAAACGCGCGGCACATCTTGCCGCCGGTCTTGGGTTACGCAGCTTCAACCTCGATTTGATGCACGGTCTGCCAGACCAGTCGTTGGAAGAAGCGCTCGACGATCTGCGCCAGGCGATTGCCTTAAATCCACCTCATCTGTCGTGGTATCAGCTGACCATTGAGCCAAATACGTTGTTTGGCTCACGCCCGCCAGTGCTGCCGGATGATGACGCGCTGTGGGATATCTTCGAACAAGGCCATCAGTTGCTGACCGCCGCGGGTTATCAGCAATATGAAACTTCGGCCTATGCGAAGCCCGGCTATCGCTGTGAGCATAACCTCAACTACTGGCGCTTCGGTGATTACCTCGGTATTGGTTGTGGTGCGCATGGCAAACTGACACAGCCGGATGGCCGCATTGTCCGTACCGTAAAAACCCGTCATCCGCGTGGTTTTATGAAGGGTAATTACCTCGATAAACAGCATGATGTCGCAGATGCCGACAAACCGTTTGAGTTCTTTATGAACCGTTTCCGTCTGCTGGAAGCGGCACCGCGCGCCGATTTCCGCCGCTATACCGGGTTGGATGAGGCAGTGATTCGTCCACAGATCGATGCAGCGATCGCAGCAGGATATGTGCTGGAAACGGAGCAACATTGGCAGATTACGGAAAAAGGTAAGTTGTTCCTGAACTCACTGCTGGAGTTGTTCTTAGCTGAAGAGTAGCCCCGACTTAGCGGCGCGATTTATCGCGCGTGTTTAAAAAAACGCGCGATAAATCAGCCTCTCTCGGTATTTTGTCGCAGCTGAAGCAGGTGGGTGTTAATCAGCGCGATATTCACTTCGCACGGCGTACCATCATCCAGATAGACGGTTTCACTGATCTCCAGCACGGCATCGTTCTCTTTCAAATTCAGCAGATTAAGCTGATCAGCATCGGTTAAGTTGATAGCGCTCAGGTTCTGATCCCTGCGCTGCACTTTCTTCCCGGTGAGCTGTTCAATATACGAGTATTTGGAGATCTCCAGCTTGCTGAATTCCATGCTGCTAAACATGGTGACCGGCAAATGAATATGTTCCAGCGCCACCGGGATATCATCAAAGCACATTAAACGGACGATTTTATACACCTGATCGCTGTTCTTAATGCGTAACGACTGTGCCATATCTGGCGTTGGCACCTTCATGATGCTGACGGTGATAACTTTCCTGATGCCTTTATAGCCTTTTTTCTGCGCCTGATAATCAAAAGGTGACAGCGCATGAAAACGGCCAGAATGGTTACTTTTGCCAATCGAGCCAACAAACAGACCTGAGCCTTTCACCCGGTAAATTCGCTGCTGTTCAATCAAAATTCTGGTTGCTTCGCGCACCGTCGCGCGGGTGATGCCGATGTTCTTGGCTATCGCGATTTCGGTGTCGAGCTTATCGCCAGGCAGAAGCCCATCCTCTTTGATTTTGCGGAGGATGTAATCGACAACCTCTTTCTGCTTCTCAGTAATGCCATCGACCATCAGCGTTGTTCCCGATAAGTGTAAGACCCGACAACCGCGAGCCATCAGTGCACATGTATGCCTGAGTTTATTTTCTTCGTACCAGCCTGACCGTATGAGGATGTGATCCAGTTAACGAATTTGCACTCCCGCTCAGGGTGTCCAGCCAGATTTGAATCTTACATATTGTATCTGTACACGTCCAGGTGCATCATCAAGATGACTAGACACATTAAACATGTATAGACTTAATCAGGCAACCATAAAACCCGATTGATATAAAATAAAAATCAGGACACCTGCATAACAAATCAAATCAAGATAATGATATTTATCATTATTTATTCAGATGCTGTGACTTCCCAGCCGAAAGCAGAATGACGGTGGGAATATCTTCACACATCACGACAGGGCGCCACACCAAGGGCAACCACCGGGAAGTGACTGGACATCTTTTACCACCGACCCAGCGATGACAGTCAGGATTTCTGCATAAAACAGCGCTAAAGCGAGATCAGTTCATGGTAAATAGAGAGTTAGCAAATGCGATTCGATTTCTGAGCATTGATGCGATCCAGCAAGCCAATTCAGGGCATCCTGGCGCGCCAATGGGAATGGCGGATATTGCCGAAGTGGTATGGCGTCACCACTTACGCCACAACCCCAAAAACCCACAGTGGTTCAACCGTGATCGCTACGTTCAGTCCAACGGACATGGCTCCATGCTGCTTTATTCCTTGCTGCATCTGACTGGCTATGATGTGACCATTGAAGACATCCGTCAGTTTCGCCAGTTGCATTCCCGCACGCCAGGGCACCCCGAATACGGTTATACACCCGGCGTAGAAACCACCACCGGCCCACTTGGTCAGGGCGTGGCAAATGCCGTCGGGATGGCGATTGCCGAAAAAGGGCTGGCGGCACAGTTCAATAAACCGGATTTCGCGCTGGTCGATCATTACACCTGGCTGTTTTTAGGCGATGGCTGCCTGATGGAAGGGATCTCCCATGAGGCATGTGGCCTGGCAGGCACTTTGCAGCTCGGCAAACTGATTGCCGTCTGGGACGACAATGGCATCTCGATTGATGGGCATGTGGAAGGCTGGTTCTCAGAAGATACCGCCGCCCGCTTCTGCGCTTATGGCTGGCATGTGATTGAAGGTGTCGACGGACATGATGCAGCGGCAGTGGATGCTGCGGTGCGTGAAGCCAAAGCCGTCACCGACAAACCCAGCCTGCTATGTTGCAAAACCATCATTGGTTTTGGTTCACCGAATAAAGCCAATAGCCACGATTGCCACGGCTCAGCCCTTGGCAGCACAGAAGTCGCGTTGGTGCGTGAAGCTCTGAACTGGCCGCATGCGCCCTTTGAAATTCCCGCTGCCATCTACCAGGCCTGGGATGCAACCGAGCAGGGTGGAAAAAACCAGCAAGAGTGGGATCACCTGTTTGCCGCTTATCAACAGCGCTGGCCGGAGCTGGCGGCGGAATTTAGCCGCCGTATGCAGGGTGAGCTGCCTGCCAACTGGGCACAGGACATGGACAGCTACATCGCCGGATTGCAGGCAACGCCAGCTAATCTTGCCACCCGTCAGGTCAGCCAAAAGTGCCTGAACCATTTTGCCGATTTACTGCCGGAACTGCTGGGTGGATCAGCGGATTTGTCACCCTCAAACCTGACCCGACAGCAAACCTCTGTCGATTTCAGCGCTGAAAACCCGGCGGGAAATTACATCTCATACGGTGTGCGTGAATTCGGTATGTCAGCCATCATGAATGGCCTGGCGCTGCATGGTGGTTTTATCCCCTACGGCGGCACTTTCCTGATGTTTATGGAGTATGCACGCAATGCGGTGCGTATGGCGGCGCTGATGAAAATCCGTTCGGTCTTCGTCTATAGCCACGACACCATCGGTTTGGGCGAAGATGGCCCAACCCACCAACCGGTGGAACAATTAGCTTCGCTGCGACTGACACCCAATATGGAAACCTGGCGTGGCTGCGACCAGGTTGAGGTCGCGGTGGCATGGCGTCAGGCGATTGAACGCCAAAACGGACCAACCGCGCTGGTCCTTACCCGACAACCGCTTGAGCAGCAACCGCGTTCGGCGGCCCAGGTGGCGGATATTTCCCGTGGTGGTTATGTCCTTGTCGATTGTGATGGCAAGCCCGAGTTGTTGCTGATCTCATCCGGTTCAGAAATCGAGTTGGTGGTTGCCGCCGCTAAAGTGCTGCGCGAAGAAGGCTGCAAAGTGCGGGTGGTTTCCCTGCCCTGTACCGAGCGTTTCGATCAACAGGACGAACAATATAAAGAATCGGTACTACCGAAAGACGTGCGTCAACGTCTGGCGGTGGAAGCCAGCATCGAAGGATTCTGGCAGCGGTATACCGGTCTGGATGGGAAAGTGATTGGTATGAAATCATTTGGTGAGTCAGCACCGGCCAACGTCCTGTTCAAACATTTTGGCTTTACGGTGGAGAATGTCCTTGAGACCGCCCGTAGCCTGCTGAAGTAAACACCGAATACGACTTTAATTCAGGATATAACTATGTCGAATCTGTCAAAGTGGCTGAATGAGGAAAAGATCCAATACCTGGAAAATGTCTCTGACTGGAAAGAGGCAATTCAGGTTGCAGGACGCCCACTGCTGAATGAAGGCGCCATTTCTCAGCAATATATTGATGTCATCATTCAGCAAAAAGAGGACATTGGTCCCTACTTTGTTATCGCACCACGTATCGCTATGCCCCACGCGCGCCCTGAACAGGGAGCGCAAAAACTGGGGTTATCGATTGTCAAACTGGGCCATGCCGTTAAATTCGATGCGGATGAAAATGATCCGGTTGATGCTATTTTTATGTTCTCAGCACCGGACAGTAACAGCCATATTGAAATGATTTCGCAACTGGCTGAAGTCCTTTCCGATGACGAGACGATGGGGCGATTATTCAACGCAGGTAGTAAAGAAGAATTGAGCGCCATTTTACTGGCAGATAAGGCTGTTAATTAAGAAAACCATTCAGAATACGAATCAAGAGGTGTTATATGAAAATTATGGCGGTTTGTGGCTCAGGCCTGGGAAGCAGTTTTATGATGGAAATGAACATTAAAAAAGTTCTTAAAGCCATCGAAATCACAGCGGATGTCGAACATTCCGATCTGGGTTCAGTTACCCCGGATGTTGCTGATGTTTTTGTGATGGGTAAAGACATTGCCTACAGTGCGAACCTGCCTGAGGACAAAGTCATCATCATCAATAACATCATTGACATCAAAGAGCTTGAGCTAAAGATCCGCGAATATTTTAATAAAGCCTGACTCAACCTTCTCTACCCTTAATAATTCAGGTTGCAACCAGGGTATATGCAACCTGAAAAAATAGAACGCTTACCGCTGAGGTTAATATGTTTATCCAAAACCTTTTATTGGTAGTTGTCGACGTGCTGAAAGTGCCTTCAATCCTCGTAGGGTTGGTGGCTTTATTTGGTCTGGTCGCGCAAAGAAAACCGTTCCCGGATGTGATTAAAGGCACGGTAAAAACGATTCTGGGTTTCTTAGTACTGGCAGGTGGTGCCTCCGTATTGGTTGGTTCACTGACGCCACTCGGTGATATCTTTAAGCAGGCATTTGATGTACAGGGAATTATCCCTAACAACGAAGCGATGGTTTCCATTGCACTGGAAAAATACGGCGCGCCCACCACGCTGATTATGGCGTTTGGTATGGTGGCGAATATTGTGGTTGCCCGCTTTACCCGCCTGAAATATATCTACCTTTCCGGTCATGTGACATTTTACATGGCCTGTATGGTGGCAATTATTCTGTCGGTGGCCGGCTTCGAAGGTGTCCAGCTTATTTACACCGGTTCACTGGCACTCGGCATGTTGATGGCATTTTTCCCGGCGCTGGCTCAGCCGCATATGCGTAAAATCATCGGCCATGACCAGGTCGCGTTAGCCCATACCGGCACGGTGGGTTACGTGTTGTCTGGCTGGATTGGTTCATTAGTCGGTAAAGGTTCAAAATCTACCGAAGAGATGAACATGCCAAAAAACCTGAGTTTTTTGCGTGACAGCACCATCTCTATTTCCCTGACGATGATGATTATCTATTTTATTCTGTCCGTTTCTGCGGGCAAAGAGTATGTGGAAAGCCATTTCAGTCATGGTCAGAACTATCTGGTCTACTCATTCGTGCAGGCGATCACCTTCGCGGCTGGCGTATTTATTATTCTGCAAGGCGTTCGTTTAATTCTGGCAGAAATCGTCCCGGCGTTTACCGGTTTCTCTGAGAAGCTGGTGCCAAATGCACGCCCGGCACTCGACTGTCCGATTGTATTCCCTTACGCGCCGAATGCGGTACTGGTTGGCTTTATTTCCAGCTTCGTTGGGGGTCTGGTTGGATTATTTATCCTCGGCCAGCTGAAATGGGTATTAATTCTGCCAGGCGTAGTGCCTCACTTCTTCTGCGGTGCCACCGCCGGGGTATTCGGTAATGCGACCGGAGGTAAACGTGGTGCAATGCTCGGTGCGTTCGCACATGGTGTATTAATTACCTTCCTGCCGGTAGCGCTGTTACCAGTACTGGGCGCGTTGGGATTAACCAACACCACCTTCTCGGATACCGACTTTGGTGTCACCGGGATCATCCTCGGCAATATGGCCCGATATATGGACAAGGGCACCATCACTATGGTGATTACCGGGATTTTCGCTCTGCTGGTTATTTATAACTTTGCCACCAGCAATAAGGCCGTGGCAAAAGAAGTGAAAGGCGAATAAAACTTATCACTGAAAAGTAGCGGCGCGATTTATCGCGCAGTGTCGGAAAAAACCGTGCGATAAATCGCGCCGCTACGAAATTAACCTTTAAAACCTTGTACCAGGCCTTTACGCTGCCCTTCCAGATCCGTCACACGATTACATACTTCATGGCCAAAATTCTGGAAATCCTGCTCCTGCTTGTTCCACTCGGTTTGAATCGACTGTTGTAAACCACCAAGATTGCCCATCAGCGCCTGCAATGGGTTATTGCCGCCACCTGTCTGCTGGCTACCCATCTCGTTCAGGCTGTCCTGTAAGATGCCGCCCATAGTGCTTTGCACCAGCTTTTCACCGTCGGCACGCACCTGATCAATGGCCTGATGATGGAAAGTCAGACCATCATTGCGATGTTCGATAATGCGGTTCATCTGCTGCTTCAGCTGACCATCCAGCTTAGTAAGACGATTACGCACGTTGCTGTTTGGCCCCAGCTTCTCGACAATCACCTGATCCAACGCAACGCGGCTACGCTCCAGTCGCGTGCTGGCACCTTGATCAATCCAGGGCAAGTCACGGCGCAACGCATTTTGATAGTTGATCGCTTTCTGGCGCGTCGCGTTATCAACGCTAACTTTCTGACCATTGAACTGCACGTCACCCTGCGGCGAGATTTCGAGGTTGCCGTTCTCTCCCACCACCTGCACGCTCTGCGGCTTAATAATCACATCATCTTGTGGCTTAACGCTGCATTCATAAGCAGCCTGAGCCTGTGTCGCCGCCAGCAATAACGCGGCGAGAAGCGCTTTACGAACCATGAAATCTCCTGCGTCCATTTGCGGAACCGTAGCGGCGCGATTTATCGCGCCGCTACGGGGTGTACCAATAAGTACCGTCTACAGGATTCTTAGTCCCACCACACATCAAAGAGTTCAGTCACCTGCACGTCTGTCAGGCCACGATCCTGTAACCATTTGCGAACCAGTTCACGATGCTCATCGGTGCACTTGCCAGTTTGTTGCAGGCACACCAACCCTTCCCAGACCAGGTAACCGCTACCATCGTAAGCCAGACCATTTGGATCAATCACTTCATTGATGAAAGCATCCAACGTGCTGTCAATTTGCTCCTCGCTGGTACCTTCGGCAAAACGCCAGGCAACGGAGAAACCCAGTTCCTGAAACTCATCAATATGCAATTTTTTACGTAAACGACGGCTGCGCTGTGTGGCCATTTATTTCACCCTCTCAAACATCAGATCCCAAACGCCGTGGCCCAGTCGCTGCCCGCGTTGCTCAAATTTGGTTAACGGACGCGTCTCCGGACGCGGCACGTAATCATGACTTGCAGACAGGTTTTGATAACCCTGAATGCTGCTCATTACTTCCAGCATGTGCTGGGCGTAGGCTTCCCAGTCGGTCGCCATATGGAAGACACCGCCCAACTTCAGCTTACGCATGACCAGCTCAGCAAACGGTACCTGAACGATACGACGTTTGTTGTGGCGCGCTTTATGCCAGGGGTCCGGGAAGAACAACTGCACCATGCGCAACGAGTTATCTGGAATCATCTTCTCCAGCACTTCAACGGCGTCGTGACACATCACACGTAGGTTTTCCACGCCCGCTTCTTTTGCTGAACCCAGACACGCACCAACACCTGGCGCATGAACTTCAATGCCGAGGAAGTTCTGATGCGGGTTATTTTTCGCCATCGTCACTAACGAGGCTCCCATACCAAAACCAATTTCCAGCACCAGCGGCGCATCACGGCCGAACAACGCGGTCAAATCCAGCGGTTCCGGCTGATACTCGACGCCCATCTCCGGCCAGTATTGATCGAGTGCCAGCTGCTGCCCTTTGGTTAAGCGCCCCTGGCGGCGCACAAAACTGCGGATACGGCGCAATGGCCGCCCGTTCTCATCAAATTCTGGGGTGATGACGTCATTAATCATGTCAAAGCCTGTTGATTAGCGTGTTCAGGGAAACGCGCATTATGCAAAGTTCAATAGCAGAAGCAAGCCTTTGCAAACTTCCGGTTTACACCCTGATGTCTCTATGCTGGAATTCCTGCCTGAGTGTAGAGTAACCACGGAAAATTTCCTTCTTATGATGCAAGCGCCGCAGTTCGCGCAACAGGTGCTGGACTGGTATCAGCGCTTTGGTCGCAAAACCCTGCCCTGGCAGCAGGAGAAAACGCCCTACAAAGTATGGCTCTCCGAAGTGATGTTGCAGCAGACCCAGGTTGCCACCGTCATTCCCTATTTTGAACGCTTTATGGCGCGCTTCCCCACGGTTGCCGATCTGGCGGCTGCGCCACTGGATGAGGTGCTGCATCTGTGGACCGGTCTGGGCTATTACGCCCGTGCGCGTAACCTGCACAAAGCGGCAAAGCAGGTGGTGGATAAGCACGCTGGTGAGTTCCCGCGTAACTTTGATGACGTGGCCGCGTTACCGGGTGTTGGCCGCTCAACGGCGGGGGCGATATTGTCGCTGTCGCTGGGACTACACTTCCCCATCCTCGATGGCAACGTTAAACGTGTGCTGGCGCGCTGCTACGCCGTAGCAGGCTGGCCGGGGAAAAAAGAGGTCGAGAAGCGGCTATGGCAACTGAGCGAAGAAGTGACGCCAGCACAGGGCGTCAGCCAGTTTAATCAGGCGATGATGGATCTCGGCGCGTTAGTGTGTACCCGCTCACGTCCGAAGTGTGAGATTTGCCCGCTTAGCAGCGGCTGTGTCGCATATGCCAATGCCAGTTGGGCCAACTATCCCGGCAAAAAACCTAAGCAGACGCTGCCCGAACGCAGTGGCTGGTTTCTGATGATGCAACACGGTGATGATGTCTGGCTGGAACAACGCCCACCCGTGGGCCTGTGGGGCGGCCTGTTCTGCTTCCCGCAATTCACCACCGAACAGGCGATGACCGACTGGCTGGCAGAACGCAGTATTCACGCCAAACCGCAGCAGCTCACTGCATTCCGCCATACTTTCAGCCATTTCCATCTGGATATTGTGCCTATGTGGCTGGCATGGCCTTCGTCCGGGTCGCTGATGGATGAAGCAGGCGGTCTCTGGTATAACTTAGCGCAACCACCGTCAGTGGGTCTGGCTGCGCCGGTCGAGCGCCTGTTGCATGAACTGCGACATCCCCAGCAACTGGCACTGCATACGCGAGTGACCGAAGAGGAAGAGTAATGAGCCGCACTATTTTTTGTACTTATCTGCAACGCGACGCTGAAGGTCAGGACTTTCAGCTCTATCCTGGCGAGCTGGGTAAGCGCATCTACAACGAAATCTCCAAAGAGGCTTGGCAGCAATGGATGACCAAGCAGACCATGCTGATCAACGAGAAAAAACTCAACATGATGAACCCAGGCGATCGCAAAGTGCTGGAACAGGAGATGGTGAATTTCCTGTTTGAAGGCAAAGATGTGCACATTGAAGGTTACACACCGCCGGAAAAATAAACTTTCTGGGCCTCACCTTGAGGCCCTTTTCAGGTCAGGCTTGCATTAACAATGAATAAAAAATTGATCGCCCTGCTGGCAATCGCACCGCTTTTGGTTTCCTGCTCCGGACACAAACAAGGGCAATATCACGAAGAGTGGGTTAAGGACACCAACGGTTTCGACATTCTGATGGGTCAGTTCGCCCATAACATTGAAAATATTTGGGGAATCAATGAGGTTCTGATCGCAGGCCCCAAAGATTACGTCAAATATAGCGACAACTATTACACCCGCAGCCATATCAACTTTGATAGCGGTAGCATTACCATTGAAACCATTTCCGGCACCGATCCGATGGCGAGCCTGCGTCAGGCGATCATCACCACGCTGTTGATGGGTGATGAACCGGGTAATGTGGATCTCTATTCAGATGCCAACGATATTCAGATCAGTAAAGAGCCAATGCTGTACGGCCAGGTGCTGGACAACACCGGCCAGGCCATTCGCTGGCAGGGCCGTGCTGGTAACTTTGCTGACTACCTGATTCAGAACAAACTGCAAAAACGCACCTCTGGCTTGCATGTTATCTGGTCGGTGACCATCCCGATGGTGCCGAACCATCTCGACAAGCGTGCGCACAAATACCTGCCAATGGTACGCAAAGCCGCAGAAGAGTATGGCGTGGATGCGTCATTGATTCTGGCAATTATGCAGACCGAATCGAGCTTCAACCCCTATGCGGTGAGTAATTCTGATGCGCTGGGACTGATGCAGGTAGTGCAACATACCGCCGGGGTTGATGTGTTCCGCATGAAGGGCAAATGGGGTAAACCCAGCCGTAGTTATCTGCTTGATCCGGAGAACAACATTGATGCCGGTACGGCCTATCTGTCGTTGTTGCAGAACACCTATCTGGGTGGAATCCAGGACCCGGTATCACGCCGTTATGCAGTGATTACCGCTTATAATGGCGGCGCGGGCAGCGTATTGCGGGTGTTCTCCAGCGATAAAGATCGCGCGTTTGCGATGATTAATGGTATGTCGCCGGGGCAGGTATATCAGACGCTCACCACCAACCATCCATCAGCGGAATCACGTCGTTATCTGTACAAGGTGAACAGCGCCCAGCGCAGTTATCACCGTTATTAAGTGCGGTCAGTTCCCTCACCCCAACCCTCTCCCGCAAGACGGGAGAGGGGGTAGATCGGGCAGACTTCTCCCGCTTACGGCAGAGGGCGAAGATTCAGCATATTGCACATCTCCTTCTCCCGCTTGCGGGAGAAGGCCGGGATGAGGGCAACAGCAAGCACAATCAAACCATCATATTCGCCACTAAATGCTTACGCCCGCTGTCATCCTCTTCGGTGTAAACCCCCTGCAACTCCGGCGAGAATCCCGGCAGCAGGTTAATACCTTCTTCCAGTGCGAGGAAATAGCGCTGCACCGCCCCACCCCATACCTCGCCCGGCACCACGCACAGAACGCCCGGAGGATAAGGCAACGCACCCTCAGCGGCGATACGTCCTTCCGCTTTGGCAATCGGCACTAACTCAACGTCGCCGCGAATATATGCCTGATGCGCATCCTGCGGGTTCACCTTAACCGGCGGGAAGCAGGCTTCGCGGAACATGGCTTTTTGCAGATCTTTCACGCCATAGCTGACATACAAATCATGCATTTCCTGGCACAGACGGCGCAGGGTATACCCCTGATAACGCGCCATATTTTTGCGATACACGCTCGGGAGTACCTCCGCCAGAAGCGCATCCTCTTTAACGTGCTGCTCAAACTGCTCCAGCATCGCGACCAGATGCGCCATCTTCTCGGCGCTTTCCGCTGGCGTTAGCAGGAAAAGAATCGAGTTGAGGTCGCATTTTTCCGGCACGATGCCGTTTTCACGCAGGTAGTTCGCCAGAATGGTGGCCGGAATGCCGAACTCGGTGTATTCCCCGCTGGCGGCATCAATGCCCGGCGTGGTCAGCAACAGTTTGCAGGGATCCACCAGATATTGCTCGCTGGCATATCCGGAAAATCCGTGCCATTTCGCGCCTGGTTCAAAGCTGAAGTAAGCCGGATCGGCGGCGATAGCCTCCGTTTCCGCTGCCTGCCACGGTTTACCGTGCACCTGCTCCGGCAGAAATGGCAGGATCATCTCACAGCGTTCCAGAATCGCTTTACGTGCATCAATGCCCAGCGTGACGCACTCGTGCCACATGCTACGACCCGCCTCGCCCTGATGCATACGCGCGTTGATATCCAGCGCGGCGAACAACGGGTAGAACGGGCTGGTTGAGGCGTGCAGCATAAAGGCATTGTTCAGGCGCTTGTGGGGACAAAAACGTTTCTGCCCACGCAGATGGTTATCTTTCTTGTGAATTTGAGAGGTTTGCGAGAAACCGGCCAGTTGCTTATGCACCGACTGGGTGACGAAAATTCCCGGATCGTTCTCGTTCAGCTCCAGCGTCAATGGTGAGCAGCCTTCCATCAGCGGGATAAATTGCTCGTAACCCAGCCAGGCCGAATCAAACAGGATGTAATCACACAGATGGCCAATGCGGTCCACCACCTGGCGTGCGTTGTACACCGTGCCGTCGTAGGTGCCGAGCTGGATAATCGCCAGACGGAACGGACGTTGCTCTTTGGCACGCTTCGGCGCGACTTTCTTTACCTGCTCGCGCAGATATGCTTCGTCAAAGCAGTGCGCATCAATACCGCCAATAAAGCCAAACGGGTTGCGCGCCGCTTCAAGATATACCGGCGTGGCACCGGCCTGAATCAACGCGCCATGATGGTTGGATTTATGGTTGTTACGGTCAAACAGCACCAGATCGCCACGCGTCAGCAGTGCGTTAGTCACCACTTTGTTGGCGCTGGAAGTGCCGTTCAACACGAAATAGGTTTTATCGGCGTTGAAGACTTTGGCCGCATATTTCTGTGCGTCTTTGGCTGAGCCTTCGTGGATCAGCAAATCGCCCAGTTTGACATCCGCGTTGCACATATCGGAACGGAAGACGTTTTCGCCATAGAATTCATAGAATTGACGACCAGCCGGATGCTTTTTGAAGAAGGCGCCGCCCTGATGCCCCGGACAGGCAAAGGTGCTGTTTTGCATATCAACATAGCGTGTCAGGGTGTCAAAGAACGGTGGCAGCAGTTCCGCTTCATAAGCTTGCGCCGCTTCTTCCAACGCGTCCCACTCTTCCGGTGCACCGTTGATCTCGGCAACGACGCCCGGCAGTTGCAGCACCTCTTCGTCAAAGGCATTGGCAACGAACACCGGCAGATTGAAGCCGGTATGGCGCAACAACGCCAACACGCCACTCCGCGTATCTGCCAAAGAGACGACAACAGCCGCTACGTCGGTAAAGTCAGTATTGTCCAGCGTCACCACGTCGCGCATGGTGTTCAGGCTCAGGTTTGGCGCTACAGCAGCGCTGGCAGCAATTTTCAGTGGTGTCATAACACAAATCCCCAGAGGTCAAGGATGAGTGGGTGCCAGTGGCACAGCAATGAGGAAGATTCCCCGGCGAATAACGTCAGACGGATCGGTGCAAAAAGAGATCACAGCCGCAACCGATAGACATCAGTAAAGTCAGAAAATGTCTGTCTTTACTCATGTCCAACAGTGAGCGCGTGGCTGGCCTCACCGCATGGTGAGCGAGAAATGCGAACAACAGATGACGGAGGAACGCTTGCAGCGAAGCGAACAGGAACAAGTGCAGATGCGCATTGTACCGACCATGGCGGCGTCCTCAGTGATTAAGGGGGTGGATAACTATCAGGGGCGCAATAATGTCATCTTTTTTTTGCCGGAACAACCCGCTACCCGCAATTTCCGCATAGCGATAACTTATTGATAAAAAATGTTTTTTATCAAGCGATAAAATTAAAAGTGCTTAATTATCCGCACCTTATGCAAATTTATGCAAGGCGCGGATTTTGATAATAAAGCATTACAACCAATGCTGCGCGCGAATCTTTTCACCATCGCTAAACCGGCTAAAGCGGAACGGCTGGGCATCCACCGACGGCGTGCTGTTCAGCACCAGATCCGCCATCAGCTGACCGGCTCCGGGCGCGATACCGAATCCGTGACCAGAAAAACCGGTCGCCAGATACAACCCGGCTACCTGATCAATCCCGGAGATCACCGGAATGGCATCCGGCATGGTATCAATTAACCCGCCCCAGCTCTGCGCCACCGGCAGATCGCGTAGCGGTGGCAGCAACTCTGCCAGGTTTTGACGCATGCGCTGTACGATCAACGGATTAATCACCGGATCGAGCACGCGCAGCACTTCATAGATCGATCGTTTATCTGGCTGGCCGGGCTTCCAGCGCAGCGCTTCATCGACAAAACGCTTACCGAGACGCAACTGCAACGATTTACGTTCCACCCAAAAGGCAGGCATAAAGCGTGGGCTAAAACGTAACGAATCCAGCGTGATATCGGCGGTATTGGTGGCCGAACTGGCGACCGTCAGGCCACCATCCAGCCGTTTACGCAGCGCAACACTACCGAAGCTGGCGCAGGCACCAGGATCGAAATCCACCGGACGGGTTCGTAGCACCGTCGACAACACCTTCAATTGCGGCAACGTCACGCCCAGCCCTTGCAACAACAGGCGTGACCAGGCTCCCCCCGCCACCACCACTTGCTGACAACGAATGGCGCCGTGCTCGGTGACCACTTCGCTCACGCGCCCATTGGTACGTTCAATGGTGCGAACCGCGCAATGCTGTTGCAGATTCAGTCCCTGCTCCATCGCCGCAGCAACCATCGCCGGAGCCGCTTTCTGCGGTTCGGCGCGCCCGTCCAGCGCGGTATATAACCCACCGGGATAGCTGCCCTGTAGCTGCGGCAGATGCTGACTCAGCTGTTGCGGCGTCAGCATCTCGCTGTGAATACCGTAATGTTGCGCTTCATTGACCCAGCGCTGATGGCGCTCACGCTGCTGTTCGGTGCGTGAGGCATAAACGATGCCATTGCGACGAAAACCGGTTTCGCGGTTTACACGCACATTCATCCCCTCCCACAACTGCATGCTGAGGTTGATCAGCGGCAGCTCGCGCAGGTCACGCCCGGTACGACGACACCAGCCCCAGTTACGGCTCGACTGCTCTGCCGCCACCGTGCCCTTCTCCAACAGCACGGTTCTGACACCGCGCTGCACCAGCGACAACGCGGTCGCCACGCCGATAATCCCGCCACCAATCACCACCACATCGGCGCTCGTCGGAAAGGTTTCCGAAGAGGGAACTGCATCAACGCTGGGACCCATGATTATTTCCTCGTCAGGTAAAAGGGCATCAATAGTTATCTTCCACCGTCCAGTTCACCGGAATTTCGGCGATGCTGGTGGTGGTGGGTAATTCCAGAACCGTACGGATCAGGTGCGCCAGATCTTCCGGCTGCGTCATTTTTTCTGCGGGCACCTCGGTCAATGCCGTCCCCATATCAGTGGCGACAAAGCCGGGGCAGATGGCGGTACAGCGAATGCCATCGGCATCACCGATTTTGCGCAGCCCGTGGGCCAGCGCCAGCGCGGCATACTTGCTCATGGCATACAGGCTGGAGCGTTCGGCTTTGACGCGTTTTCCGGAAAGCGACACCAGCATTACGATGCGCCCGGCACCGCTGGCCTGCAAATGGGGCCATGTCAGACGGCTCAACCGCATCGGTGATTTGACGTTAACGTCAAAGGTACGATCGAACTCGTCGTCAGTGGCTTCCAGGATCGACAGCGGCAGCATCATGCCGGCGTTATGTACCACCGCATCAATGCGACCGAACTTCGCGAGGGTGGCATCGACCCACGCCTGTTCCGTGGCGGCATCAAACGCATCAAAACGACATACCAACTGATTTTCGCTATCGCTAACCAGCACATCCTCTGGTGACCGGCAGCCCAGGCTCACCGCCCAACCGTTTGCCAGCAGATTGGCGGCAATCGCCGCCCCGATACCGCGACTGGCACCACTGATTAACGCGACTTTACGTGTTGATTTTTTCATGGCTCCCCCTTGTGAAATGTTTGGCTAAAGCCTGCGCGATGAATCGCGCCGCTACGAATATGTGCATCATCAAACGCCGCTGCCTGCCATTTCTCCCTGCGGTAGCGGCGCGATTTATCGCGCGTGTTTACAATGATGCCCGCAACCGCGTATCCAGCGGGCTGATCAGTGGCGCAATCGCCGCCACTTCCTCTTTCAACAACGCCACATAACGCTGCTGCACCTCGGGGTTCAGACGTGGTGAGAGGAAGGTCAACCCCAACGATCCCACCACGCCAGCGCCGGACACCATGATCGGCACGGCGATCCCGGCGATCCCCGGAATTAACTCCCCCGGATCGATAGCGAAACCCTGCTGCCGCGTCTGCTCCAGCTTGAGCTGCAAGGTTTGCACCGTAAGTTGCGGCCAGCTATCAAGCCGTGCCCGGTTACGCGCCAGAATCGCCTGCTGCTGCTCCTCCTCCAGAAACGCCAGGATCGCCAGACTGCCAGGCCCAAGGCCCAACGGCACCGCTCCGCCCACCGAACCGGTCAGCGTCTGCATCTGGTATTCGCTGTCGTAACGGTCAATGCACACCGAATCATCACGATCGCGCGCCATCAGCATCGCCGTCTCACCGGTCTGCTGCCGTAACCGCTCCAGCGCAGGCTGGAACTGGCGACGCAGGCCAGGCCCGCGCGCCGCTTTGGCACCGAACACCAGTAACTTGGTGCCCAGCCGATAACATTTGTCACTCTGCACCTTCTGCAACAACTGATGTTCCACCAACGAATTAAGAATGCGGTGGCAGGTGACTTTATTCAGACCTGAAAGCTCACACAGCGTTTTTAACGTCGTCCCTTCACTGCCCGCATCGGCGACCAGATCGAGCAACATCACCGCACGATCCAGCAGTTGTACCCCATTTTTCCCCGAATTTTCGCTCATCGGCCTCACCGCTAAAGTTCCACATTGTGAAACTTTAAATCATAAGATTTCAGTATATGGTTTTTTGTTGACTAATTTTCTAGCAGATTTCATATTCGGTTGACAAGTGAGCAACGCGTTTCAACAAAAAAAGTCGCTCACAGAACAAAATTTACAACACCTGCAGATTCACCCCGACAGAGGAAATATCTATGAAAAACCATCGCATGCGTATTCTGGCTGCCTCGATGTTGCTGTTGGCTGCCCCGGTAATCACCCACGCGGACACCCTGTCCGACATCAAGGCCCGCGGCGTGTTAACGGTCGGGGTGAAGAATGACTACCCGCCTTACGGCTACATGGACAACAACGGCAACACCGTCGGTTTCGAGATCAGCCTGGCGCGCTATATCGCCAACGAACTGCTCGGCTCACCAGACAAAATCAAGCTGGTGCCGGTAAACGCCTCCAACCGTATGCAATTCCTCAACTCCGGGCAGATCGACATCATCATGGCAACCCTCGGCGTCACGCCGGATCGTGCCAAACAGATCGATTTTACCGATGAGTACGTCTCCGCCGCTGGCCCGTCGATCCTGGCGCGCAAAGAGGTGAAATTTACCCAGTGGGAGCAGTTAAAAGGCCAGAAAATCTGTGGTATCCAGGGGTCTTACTTCAATAAAACCGTGACAGAAAAATATGGCCTGCAACTGGTGAACTTCACCGCGCTGCCGGAAGCCTATCGCGCGTTGCAGGACAATCGCTGTGTGGCGATGGTGTTTGATGACATGTCGCTGCAAAACAAGCTGAAAGAGCCGGGCTGGAGCGACTACAAAATCGCGGTGAAACCCTATGAATACCTGCCGATGGCCGGTGGCCTGCGTAAAGGAGACGATGCCTTCCGCGCCGCCGTCGATAAAGCAATTGTTAAAGCAGAAGGCGAAGACAAGCTGATTGGCTGGGAAAAAGAGTTTGATATGCCACCGTCGCCGTATATCGCCAAACGTGCGGAAGCGGCGCGCGCTGCGGCCAAATAAGCCGTCAGGAGCGAAATATGTTCGGACTCGATTTCTCCTGGCTGCTCGACCCCACGTATCAGCAATGGCTGCTTCAGGGCGTGCTGCAAACGCTGGAACTGGCGGCGCTCTCATCAGCGTTCGCCATTGTTATCGGCCTGTTGGGTGCCTTCTGCCTGACGTTCCGTCTCGCGTGGCTGGATGCCAGTATCGAGCTGTTCGTCGAGCTGTTTCGCAACACGCCGCCACTGCTGCAAATGTTGTTCTTCTATTTCACGCTAACGCAGATTGGTTTCACCACGGAAGACCCGGTGACCGGCTTACAGGTGCCGCTGATTAGCGCCTTTATGTCAGCCACCGTGTCGCTCAGCCTGTTCGGTGGCGCGTTGTGCATCGAAGCCTTTCGGTCCGGCTTCGATGCAGTGCCGAAGGCCACGCTGGAAGCGGCGCGCTCGCTGGGTTACACGCGCTGGGGATTGTTCCGTCATGTGCAGGTACCGATTGCCTCCCGCATCTGCCTGCCACCGCTCACCAACGTGCTGACCAACCTGTTCAAAACCACCTCACAGGCATCGGTGATCACCGTCCCGGAGCTGATGTATGCCGCCGGGCAAATCTACAACGACACCTTCCGCACGCTGGAAGTGATGCTGCTGATCCTGGTGATCTACGTGGTGCTGGTAAGCCTGGTGGTGTGGTTGATTGGCTGGGTGCAGCGCGCCCTCGCCTATCCTGGTTATGGAGCCTGATCCATGAGCGATGTTCTGTACCTGAAACGTAAAAAGCAGACGCGTCACGCCTTTCTGTTTATTGGTCTGTTGATCCTGCTGTTCAGCATGGTGACCGATCGTGGCGGTGAGTGGCGTCAGGTGTGGGAAAAACTGCCGCTGCTATTGACCGGTTCTATGCACGGCTGGCCGCTCAACGGCGGTTTTATCCTCAACATCTTTATCGGCATTGCCAGCATGGCGATTGCCACGGTGCTCGGACTGTTTCTCGGTTTGATGATGCTGGCGAAACGCCGCTGGTTAAGCATTCCGGCACGCGCCGTGATGAACTTCCTGCGCAACGCCCCGTGGCTGGTGCTGCTGTTTTCGATGTTGTATCTGCTGCCATACCGCGTTGAATGGCTGGGCTTCCAGTTTACGCTGTCGCCGCTGTTTAAAGCGATTGTTGGCCTGAGCCTGCCCACTGCTGCCAACTTCGCCGAGGTGATTCGCGGTGCGGTGAATTCGGTGCATAGCGGTCAGTGGGAATCAGCACGTTCGCTTGGCTACAGTCAGTGGCAAATCTATCGCATCGTGATCCTGCCGCAGGCGCTGCGCCGCATCATTCCTGGCTGGATGAATCTGTATGCGCTGCTGGCCATCTCCACCGCGCTGGCGACCGTGACCGGCGTACAGGAGGTGGTGACGTTGCTACGCACCACGCTGGCAACCGAAAGTGAAGGCTCGCTGGTCTACTTCTACGTCACCGTGCTGCTGATGTTCTTCTGTTATTGCTACCCGATTGCCCTGCTGGCACGTCGGCTGGAAAACCAAACCAAAGGGGATGCCATATGATCGCTCGCACTCCGTCCCTGATCGAGCTGGACAATATTCACAAATCTTTCGGCAACACCGAGGTGTTGAAAGGCATTTCGCTGGAAGTCACCAAAGGCGAAGCGGTATGCATCATCGGGCCTTCCGGCTCAGGGAAATCCACCATTTTACGTTGTATCAATGGCCTGCTGCCGATCGACGACGGCTTTATCCGTGTTGGTGAGCACCGCGTACATGAGATCGAGAGCGAAAAAGCGATGCGCCCGCTGCGCCACCAGGTGGCAATGGTGTTCCAGCAATACAACCTGTTCCCGCATCGAACCGTGCTCGACAACGTGATGATGGCACCGATGCAGGTACTGAAACATCAACGTGAAGCGGTACACGAGCGCGCGCTACGCCTGCTGAAAAAAGTGCGGCTGGAAGGAAAAGAGGGACGCTATCCGGGCGAACTCTCCGGCGGCCAGCAGCAGCGCGTCGCCATTGCCCGCGCGCTGGCAATGCAGCCAGAAATCATCCTGTTTGATGAAGTCACCGCCGCGCTGGACCCGGAAACGGTGAAAGAGGTGTTGAACACCATTCGAGAGTTGGTGGATGACGGCCTGACCTGTCTGCTGGTGACACATGAAATGCGTTTTGCGCGCGAGGTATCGCACCGGGTGTGCTTCACCGACAAAGGCAAAATTGTGGAGATGGCGCCCCCGGCGCAGCTCTTTGACGATCCGCAGGATGCGCGCACGCGCGAGTTCCTCGGCCAGGTGTTGTAACGGAGTTGAGAGACATCATGTCTGATCAGGCAATTTTTACTGAAGATTTCAAAACCACCCCGTACTGGTGGGAAGCCGCACCGCCGGAAACCTGTCGCGATCCGCTCCCGGCGGAAACCGAGATCGCGATCGTTGGCTCCGGTTTTGCCGGGCTGAATGCCGCGATCGAGCTGGCTCGTCATGGCAAAAAAGTCGTGGTACTGGAGGCTAACGAGCTGGGCAGCGGCGGCAGCACCCGTACCGGTGGGATGATCAGCAGCGGGCAGAAACTGGTGGTAGGTGGCGCAATCAAAGGCATCCCACCGGAGCTGTTCCAGCGCATGATCGCCGACTCGATCGCCTCCTTTGCCTTTATTCAGGATCTGGTGCGCGAGGAGCAACTGGACGCGGATCTGTTTATCGGTGGCCGCTATTTTGGCGCGCACACGCAAAAGCAGCTGGCTGGTTTGTATCAGATGGGAGATATCCTGCATCGCGTTACCGGTGTCACGGTGCATAAGATCGATCGCGCAACTCAGGCACCGATCATCGGTTCCGATTTTTATCACGGCGGCATTTTGGTGGACGAGTACGGTGGCGTTCATCCGGGTAAATACAACCGGGCATTACGCGATTTGGCGCGTAAACTGGGCGCGCAACTGTTTTCCCATGCCCGCGTAACTGGCGTGGAAACCGAGGGCGGTAGCAAAGTGATTTACACCGAGCGTGGCACGCTGCGCGCACGTCAGGTGATTTTTCTGACCAACGGTTACACCGACGCCCAGGCATCGCCGAATCTGGCAAAACGTATTGTGCCGGTGAAGAGTTATCAGATCGCCACCGAGCCGCTGCCACCTGAGTTGATGGCGAAGTTGATCCCCGGCGGCCGGATGATCACCGACAGTCGTCGCGATCTGATCTACACCCGTCCGTCGCCAGACGGCACCCGTCTGTTGTTTGGATCACGTCCCGGCATTATGGATTGCGACGATAAAACCGCGGCGATCCGTATTCGCCAACGTATGCTGGCGATCTGGCCGGAACTGGCACCGTATCGCATCAGTCATGCCTGGAGCGGATATGTAGGTATGACGTGGGATAAAACCGCTTATGCCGGTGAAATGGATAATGCGCGTTTTGCCGTGGGCTGCAACGGTAATGGCGTGGCGCTGATGAGCTGGCTGGGTTATCGCGCCGCACAAAAGTTGCTCGGCACCGAGCCGCGTCCGCTGTCGTTTGAGCGCAACACCTTTAAACCGATCCCGCTGTACGCTGGGAAGCCGTGGTTTTTACCGCTGGTGACCGGCTGGTATCGTTTCCGCGATGCGGTGGATAAGGCGCGGGATTGAAGCCTCTCCCCGTAGCGACGCGATTTATCGTGCAGTTTTTTCCGACACCACGCACGGAACTGCGCGATAAATCGCGCCGCTACCGTTAAGTCCGTGATTCAGGCACGCAGTTGTTGTAACTCGTCTTCACTGATACCTGTCACCTCGATGGCGCTCTTCTTGCTGTCCTTCCTGTCGTCCTTCCAGACGAGACTCCAGACGCCATTGTTGTTCAACCGTCATAATCTGTTCCTTTTAACGGGAGATGGATTTCCAGGAACTGCCTGGCGATCGGCGGGTGGCTAAGAAACCTTTTGAACAGTGCATCATGCGGGGCCGGGATAACACTCATAAACGTAACACCTGCCAGTCCGATATAAAGTGCACGGACATTAACAACGGGTATAACCCACTGAAATACACCAGGTAAAATTATCACAGCGATTTAAGAGTTTCAGAGCGCCTTCAGGAAATATTCAGGAATGTCATCGATGTTTCGAAGGGTAGCAACGAATGAAGTGCAGTTGATTTGGCTCACTAGATGCATCCTGATTTGAGGAGTACCATGACCCCACTTTCCTCAACCAGCCGGAGGCTGCATGTTTAAGGCACTGGTCATTGATAATGACGAACAGGGATACCGCACTACCCTAAAAGATCTGGAAGAAAAACAACTACCGGATCAGGATGTCACCCTCGAAGTTAGCTACTCCACCCTAAACTACAAAGACGCCCTTGCTATCTGCAATAAAGGCCCAATCGTACGCCAGTTCCCGATGGTACCAGGCATCGATTTTGTTGGTCGGGTGATCAACAGTCGCCACCCGCAATGGCAGCAGGATGATGTCGCGCTGCTGACCGGCTGGGGCGTCGGCGAGAAATATTGGGGTGGCCTGGCGCAGAAAGCCAGCGTCTCCGGTGACTGGCTGGTCAAAGTCCCCACCGCACTCAGCCCGCTGCAAACCATGGCAATCGGCACCGCCGGGTTTACCGCGATGCTGTGCGTAATGGCGCTGGAAAAACAAGGAATTACCCCGCAGCACGGTCCAGTTCTGGTCACTGGCGCCAGCGGTGGCGTCGGCAGTTTTGCCGTCAGCCTGCTGGCGCGTCTCGGTTATGAAGTGGTGGCCTCCAGCGGTCGAGCCAGCGATAGCGACTATTTGATCACCACCCTCGGTGCAGCGTCGGTCATTGATCGTAATGAACTCAGTCAACCCGGCAAACCGCTGGCGAAAGAGCGCTGGGCCGCCTCTATCGATAGTGTCGGCAGTCATACGCTCAGTAACGTGCTGGCGGGCATCAAACGTGATGGCGTGGTCGCTGCCTGCGGTATGGCGCAAGGTCTGGATCTGCCTACCAGCGTCGCTCCCTTTATTCTGCGTGGCGTGATTCTTGTGGGCGTAGATAGCGTAATGTGCCCACTGCCGCTGCGTCAGCAGGCGTGGCAACGTCTGGCAGATTTGGTCGATGGTGAGCAACTACAAAAACTCACCCGCGTGATCCCGCTGAGTGCGGCGCGTGAAGGAGCAGAACAGCTGCTGGCGGGTGAAGTGCGTGGACGTCTGATCGTCGATTGTCGGTAGCATCTGCCAAAAAAGCGCGATGAATCGCGCCGCTACAAACCGTACCCAATAGTAGCGGCGCGATTTATCGCGCAATGTCACTCAGGCGCGTAACTGAATTTGCGGTCTGCCCTGCTCCGCTTGCCGTACCACGTCCAGCTCCGCCTGATACCATCGCGTCAGTGTCTGCTCGGTCATCACCTCATGCGGTGCCCCCTCTGCCACCAGTTTTCCCTGATGCAACAACAGGATACGATCAGACCACAATGAAGCCAGATTGAGATCGTGCAATACGGTACATACGCTAAACCGGCCATTACGCGTTAAGCGATGCAGCAGCCGCAGGCTATGCTGTTGCCAGAACAGATCCAGCGCCGAGGTAGGTTCATCGAGGAACAGCCAGCCACGCGGACCATCCGCATGCCACAACTGCGCCAGCACACGCGCCAACTGCACGCGCTGCTGCTCACCACCGGACAGCGAGCGATAATCACGTCGTGCCAACTCAAGGCTACCGGTGATATGCATCACCTCCTCAATCACCGCCTTCGCTCCCGTGGTCGGCCAGGGCGCACGTCCCATCCCCACCACATCTTCAGCTGGCATCGGGAAGGTCATGGTGTTTTGCTGGCGCATCACTGCACGACGCTGGGCCAACGGTTCACGCGGCCAGTCTGCCAGCGGGCGATCACCCAGCCAGCACTCCCCTGCATCCGGTGTAAGGAAACCGGTTAACAAACGCAGCAACGTAGATTTACCGGCACCGTTCGGGCCGATTAACGCTACCATATTGCCCGGTTCGAGAGTCACCGAAACATTATCAATCAGCGCCCGTGCGCCGTGGCTAAATTGCAGACCGCGCGCCTGCATCCGATCACTCATTTATCCCTCTCTGTTGACGCAGGATCAGCCAAAGAAACCACGGGCCGCCAATCAGGCTGGTTAACAGACCCACCGGCATTTCTGCCGGGATCACCACCGTGCGCGCCAGAGTATCCGCCAGCAACAACAGGATCGCCCCTGCCAGCGCCGATCCCGGCAACATCCAGCGATGATCGCTCCCCAGACAGAAACGCATCACATGCGGCACCACCAGTCCGACAAAGCCGATAATCCCGCTGACCGAAACGGCCGTTCCCACCAGCAACGCGCTCAGCACCAGCAGCTGACGCTGGGTGCGTTTTACATCGATCCCCATGTAATGCGCGTCTTCTTCACCGAGTTGCAGCAGGTTAAGACGGCGCGCACGCGTCTGAATGGCAATCAGCGTCGGTAAAATCAGCAGCGCACATACCGTCAGACTCGGCCACTGCGCGGAGCTGAGGCTGCCCATGCCCCACAGCGCCAACTGGCGCAACTGCTGATCATTGCTGATCCACGACAGTACCCCGACCGCCGCGCCACACAACGCGTTAATGGCGATGCCCACCAACAGCAGACGCGACAAGTTACCCAGTGCCAGCCGACTAAAGCTGAAGATCAGCAACGTCACCACCAGGCTGCCAATAAAGGCCGCCAGCATGGGCAGCCACAACGCGAGAATGGGTGGCAAAGCCACCGGTACAATAATCGCCAGGGCCACTGCCAGACCGGCTCCGCTGCTGATACCCAGCAATCCAGGATCGGCCAGCGGGTTGCGAAACAACCCCTGCATCACCGCACCGGATACCGCCAGCGCCATGCCAAGCAGTACCGCCAGCAATACACGCGGCAGACGGATATTCAGCCAGATCTGCCAAACCATATCGCTGAGCGGCGCATGCCACAGGGTGCGGATCGAGAGCGGCATCGCGCCAAAATTGGCGGCCATCAACATACATATCACCATGCTGACGGCCATCAGGCTCAGCCAGCGCAGCAGTGCAACGCTAGTCATGTTTGGCCGCTTCAGCTGCACGACGCAGCTTGACGATGGCATCTGGCGTGTCCAGACCAAAACTCAGCAATGCCATCTCATCCACCACCAGCAACGCATGATGCTGTCCGGCTGGCGTCAGCGCCAGTCCCGGCAGCGACCAGACTTTCTCCTCACCACCGAGGGTGCGCAGGCCATCCTGACCCACCACCACCAGATCCGGTGCCGCAGCCACAACACCCTCCTGCGACAGCGGCTGATAATGCGGCACTGCCGCCATTGCATTCACCAGACCGGCACTGCGAATCGCGCCATCTGCCCCGGTTTGTGATCCCGCCGCCAGGGTGTTCATGCCGTTGTGCGCCATGATAAACAGGACCTTCACCGGCAGTGGCTGGCTCGGCAGTTGCGCCAGTTGTTTCTGCACTTGCTCGGTCAGGGCATTGGCCGCGTCTTCACGATGCAGCGCTTTGCCGATGGTGGCGATTTTTTCCGGGATCGCCTCAATGCTGTTTTTACCGGTAACTTCCACCACCTTTACCCCCGCCTGCGCCACCTGTTGCAGCACCAGCGATGGTTTTGCCAGTTCACTACTCAGCACCAGCGTCGGTTTCAGCGCCAGAATGCCTTCCGCATTCAACTGACGCATATAACCGATGTTCGGCAGTTTATTCGCCTGGGCAGGCTGCTGGCTGGTACTGTCGCGCGCCACCAGGTCCTGCTGAGCATCCAGCGCATAGATGATTTGCGTGACATCTCCGCCAATGGAAACCACGCGTTCCGCTGCCAGCGTCGGCAGTGCCAGCGCAGTCAGCAACAACAGGGTCAGACGTTTCATACGGCAGCTCCTGGGGTGGTAAGCAATGCCAGCTGTTCACGCCAGCGCGCCTGCTCCGGCGTACCTTCGCTGCGCTGGCCGTAAAGTTGCGCGATCTGAGTGCCGTCAGCGGCGAACAGTTCAAGGCTGGTGACGAAACCATCGCCGCTCTGCTTACGCGTCACCCAACTTTCGCTGATGTGGTCCGCCAGCAGATGGAGCGTGAACGCCGGGTTGAAGATGTTGATCCAGTTATCCATCGGCATCAGTTTTTCTACCGCGCCGGTGAAGATCTGGGTGCAGCCACGGTTGCCGACAAAGATCATGATTTCGTTGCCGTCCTGCTGCGCCTGGTTCAACAACTGGGCCAGCGAATCATTGCTGACCTGCCATGCCAGATCGTCTGCAACCGCGCGGAATGCCTGCTGACGTGAAATGTTATGGCGTTTCAGCAGGCCGAAGAATTGGTGCACATCGGTCATGGCACGCCATTCGGCTTCGATGGTGCTGGCATCCACGGTCGTGCTGTGCTGCGGGTGACTCGCTGGTGTCAACTCCAGTGCGGCGTGGCCTGCGGTGGTGAACTGCGCTATCAGCGCATCCCAGGCTGCGATGTCGGTGTTGTCGGTGGTGTAGATTTTCAGCACCGCGTCACCGTGCCTGTCAAAAATCTGAATACTTTGACGTTCACCGCGCGCAGTCATCTCTTGCAGGAAGAAGGCGCTATGCCACTGCTGAGGAAACAGACGCTGGTCCAGTGCGCGCGGGTTGAGGATCAGTCCGGCATGTTCGCCGAGGTGCAGGTTTTCATATTTGCCAACCTGCTCGTGCACCGCATATTCATTGCGGGTGATGCTTTTGGTTTCACCCACCGCTTCGAGGGCGGCCAACAGTGCCGGGAAATCGGTTTTCAGCGCTTTTGCATCGTGGCCGACGCGCGCCTCACAGAGTTGCGCTTCGCCAATGCCCATCAGCGCCGCCAGATCGCGGGCGTATTTTTTTGGATGTTCGCCTTTCAGGGCCAGATAGTGTTCGTAACGTTCGTTCATTGCGCATGCTCCATGAAAATGCCCTGCGTTGCCGCAGGGCGAAGTGATTTATTAGAAATCGACGTTCACACCCAACTGGAAGGTGCGTCCGGGCATCACAGCAAGCTGTGAATCATAGTAGTTCTGATCGGTTTTGCTGGTGGTGGATTCCAGATCGCGGCTGCTCAGATAATCCCAGTATTTGCGGTCCGTCAGGTTGTAGATACCGCCACTGATCTTGACGTTTTTGGTGACGCGGTAGTAAGCCGTCAGGTCAACCAACGCATAACCGGGGATATTCTGGTAGTAGGTATTGCTGGTGGTGCCAATCGCGCTGCCAGCATTGGTATAGGTCTGACGCTGGGTATACGTTGCACGCTTACCATGATTAAAGGTAGCGGTAACGGCTGCACCGTAGCGCTGATCGGGATCGTCATAGGCCACACCCGTAATCAGACGCATCGGCGGCACACTCTCCAACGGCACGTATTTATCACCCAGGTAGCTGGACTTAGACGCGCCCTGCGCATAACCAAATGCCAGACGTGCGCTCAGGCCATCGACTTCTGGCACCCATGTGCCGATGTTGAACTTGCTACCGAATTCCGCACCGTAGATATAGGCTTTGTCACGGTTTTCCGCACGGTAAGCAATGCCAATGTTGCTCGGGATGTCAGTAAAGACTTCCGGATTCGAACTACGGCTGTAACGGGTGTAGTCGATAAAGTTTTTGTAGCTGTTGTAGAAGGTCGCCGCGGAGAAGGTGATCCCTTCAACCGCTTCGCCTTTCAGACCGAACTCAAAGTTATTGCTGGTTTCGGTTTTCAGGTCGGTGTTACCCAACAGTGCATACTGATTTGAACCACCATAATTGGATGTCAGGTTCCATGAACCATACAACTGGCTTGGGTTCGGGAACTGTGCGCCGCGCTTGTATTGCAGGTAAGCCATCATTTTCGGCGTCAGGTTGTACTGGAAGGCGATTGACGGCAGCAGCTGGCCATCACTAAAGCTCTTGCCATACAGCGTTGACACTGCACCCGTTGATACATCGGCATCCCCGCCCGAAATGCTGGAGAGGTTCTGCGGCTTGGTATTCTGATAAGCGTAACGCACGCCAGGAATCACGGAGAAGGTATGGCCGTTCAAATCCCAGCTCATGGTGTCTTCAACAAAAGCCCCGAAAGTCCAGCTACGGCTGTTGGCTTCTGGCGGAGTGATATTGTTGTAAGACGTCTGCGCCGGGTCCATCCAGTATGGACGCTCAGTTTTCGCGATGCTGGCGTTCAGACCATAGCTGAAGTTGTTAAACAGCCAGCTCTTTTCACCTTTGGTTTCAAAACCATAGGTTTTGGTGTTGTAGTCTGAATAGATATTGTGCGCTGCAACGGAACCGGCGACTGGCACGGCAGTATCATCGTGTGCCTGCGTTTCCTGGTAATAGATGCTGCTTTCAAGCGAATCTACCAGCAGGTTATTGTCCGGCGTCCAGAGATCTTTCAACATGCCACTCCAGCGACGAGTCTGGCTGCTCTGATCGGCACGGCCATAAATGGTCGTGGTGCCTGTGCCCCAGTAATCGAAGTTGGTGTGATTGGTTTTGTGGTAGTAGTCCAGCGTGGCGCTGAACTGATGCTCGCTGTTCGGCTGCCAGATTCCGGTGGCAGCGATGGCATCCGAGTGCCAGTTGGCCGGGTAGGCATCGATAGTGCCGCTATTGTTACGGGTTTCCTGACCGTCACGACGGCTAATCACCACGATACCACGCAGGGTTTCATCACCTGCTTCGGCGGTGATGCCATTGTGCCAGCTACGGTTGGAAGAATCGTAGTCGCTCTGATAACCGAAGTAGGTCTGCTTAGTTGGCGACAGGTAATCATCCGGTGATTTGGGACGGAAGGACACCGAGCCACCGAGGGCGTTATTCTTGTAGGAAACATCGGTCGCACCGGAAACAATACCGACTGAGCCATACATGTAAGGATCGATATAGTCGCGGCCAATCCCGAAGGTGCCTGAACCGGTGCGGCCAACGGAGCTACGCCCCGTTGCAAAAGGCTGTTCGATACCGTCTACGTCGATAGAGACACGGTTATCTTCCAGGCCACGGATGTTATAACCGGTATAACCACCACGGTCGCCAGTGTAGCCGCTTTTGCCGGTGTTACTACCGCCTGCGGCGCCCGGCGCGCTAACCAGCGGCTGATAACGCATAATTGAACCGAAATCATTACCACCCTGCTTTTGCATTTCTTCAGCTGAGATGGTGTTACGGCTGCCAGCAACCAACGGTTGTTTCGGTGCAGTAACGGTCATCACCGGTTCATTGGTGGTGGTTTTCTTGCCTGAAATGGTCAGATCTTGATTATCGCTGGTCGCTGCATAGCCACAAGCCGCGTGAATCGCTGACGCTAAGATCGCCGTTTTGAAAAGACGCTGGTGAGTTAACCCCGAAAATAATGAGGACATAGACGCGAAATACCTGGTTAATTGTTAGTATTCGCTCACTTGCTTGCTGCCAGAAAACCACAGGTTTTGTATATAAAACCGTAAAAAGTTACAGACTTTTTTTATGTTATAAATGATTTCGTCAGGAATGTAATGTAAGTGGTAATCATTATCAATAGCATTTACACTAAGATGTATCTTAGACAGCACAATTTGTTAACCATAGTTAACTTATTACTAATCAATTAATTAAGATGAGCGATGACATGGCACAGAAACCCGCGGTGAATATTCATTACTGTACGCAATGCAACTGGTTGCTGCGTTCAGCGTGGATGGCGCAGGAGTTGCTGCATACTTTTGCTGATGATTTAGCTTCGGTGACGTTACAACCCGGCACCGGTGGCGTGTTTGAAATCACCATCGATGGCAACGTGATTTGGGAACGCAAGCAGGAAGGCGGCTTCCCCGATGCGGCGGCGTTAAAGCAGCGGGTGCGGGATTATTGCTTCCCGGATCGGGAGCTGGGCCATGTGGATAAGAAAAAAAACTAGCGAGCTGAATCGTAGCGGCGCGATTTATCGCGCTCTTTTACAACCGCACCGCAGCCAAAAACGCGCGATAAATCGCGCCGCTACGCCACTTCATGTTCCAGCGGCCACAGCAGGCGATCCTGCGCGGTGCTCAACGCAACAATCGCCGGATGGTAAATCGCGAAGGGTTCCGCCAGTGGACACACCATATATCTGCCCTGCGCACTGGGGATAAACTCCGATCGCGGTAAAAAGGCTGCACCATCAAACCCCTGCTCCATCATTTCCAGCACCAGACGGGGTTCGGATACCTTGATACTGATGTTCACCTGTTCAAGGCTACTGAACAGCTTACTGCGCAGCACTTCATAGGTTCCTTCCCCACCAATGCGGTGTAGCAGAATCAGCGGAATGCCGCTGAGATCGGCAAACTGCAACGCTTTTCCCGCCAGCATTGGCGCGTAATGTGAAGAGATCACCGCAATGGTATCAATCGGTTCCAGCTCACGCACAAACCACGCCTGACGATCGCCAGGGGTTTGCATCAGCGCAATATCAACGGTGTTATCCAGCAGCATCGCTTCCAGATGGCTGGAGTCAGACACGATAACGTTAATATCCCAGTCGGGGCGGTTGCGGTAGTAATCCATCAGGATGGTATTGAAATAGCGCAGATACAGGTAGGAGATACCGATATTCACCCGACGCTGCTTACGCGTGGCAATGGTGATGGTCTGACGCTTCAGTTGATTGACCCGGCTCAGGATGTCGCATGCCTGACGATAAAGAAAAGTTCCGGCCTCGGTCAGCACCATACGGCGTGGGGTGCGGGTAAACAGCGGCGAACCAATTTCCTCTTCCAGTTCCTGGAGACGTTTACCCAGCGGCGGTTGTGCGATGTTCAATAGCTTTGCGGCTTTACTGATGGAGCCCTGTTCCGCTATTGTGCAAAAGTAATGCAATCGTTTGAGATCCATGATGCTCCGCGCCTCCTCGCGCCTGATACGACATGGCTAACCCCGATCCAACCGCGGCTGTCGTACTGCTTAATGAATAAACATCGTCCACAGATGGCTGATCGGCATCACCAGCACCAACGCGGGTAACATATTCGCCACCGGGAATGATTTAATTCCGGCGATACGGAAACCCGCCGCCAACATGATAAATCCACCCGCCGCGGTAAAGTCACTCATCATGGTTGCGGTGGTGTGCGGCATAATCAGTACTGCGGCTGACGCCAGCACCAGCTGAATGATGAGCTGTGGTACGGCAATCACCGCTACCGCATAACCCAGCAAGGTAGCAAAAATCGCGGCGGTGAAGATATCCATAATGGATTTAACAAACAGGATATTGGGATCGTGTGTCATCCCTTCGGTCATCGCTCCGATAATGCCGGTACCGCTGGCGCAGAACAACACCATAATCGCCACGTACTTCTCGGTAAAGGCCGCGCCCGTCAGACCGGTTTCGGTTTGTTCACCCTGGAAACGCCCAACCAGCCCTTTTGCCAGATTACCGAGGCGGCCAATTTTCTCCTCCAGAAACACCAGTTCACCGAGAGCGGCACCGATAATCAGCGCCAGAATCACCGCCGGTAAGCTGTGAATCTTACCAATCAATACGATCCCGAGGCCCATCGACGACAGGCCGAAGGTCATCGGCAGTGCTACGCGTAAGCGTTCCGGCACTTTAGTGCCGAGAAAAGCGCCTGCCATCCCACCAATCAGCACGGCGCTGCCGTTGACAAAGGGTCCCACTACCATAATTTACTCCTTAGGCTTCATTATGTTTTTCACCCCAGCGCTTCAGGTTGCCGACATCGAGATCAAACAGGTCGAGGGCACGCGATACACTGTGATGCACCATTTCATCCACGGATTGTGGCTTCTGGTAAAAGGCCGGAACCGGCGGGTAAACGATCCCGCCCATTTCCGTCACTGCTGCCATATTGCGGATGTGCACCAGATTGAGCGGCGTCTCACGTACCATCAGCACCAGCCGACGCCGCTCTTTCAGGATCACATCTGCTGCACGGGTCAGCAGATTGCCGGTCAGCCCATGTGCGATGGACGCCAGCGAATTCATTGAGCAGGGCGCAATCAGCATGCCGAGGGTCTTAAACGAGCCGCTGGAGATCGAGGCGCCGAGATTGCTGATGCTGTGCACCTCATCCGCCAAATCGGTAATCTCCTGCCGCTGCCAGGTGGTTTCCATGGAACGCGTCACCTCTGCACCTTTGGTCACCACCAGATGCACCTCAATATCCTGATCGCGCAGCAGTTGCAGCGCCTTCATGCCGTACTGAAAACCGGATGCGCCACTAATGCCGACGATAATGCGCCTTCTGCTCACTACAACCTCACTTACTCAAAATCGGGAAGGAAACGTTTTACATCTACCTCTTTGAACTTCGAACGTTCAAAGTGGGCTTTCATATGCCACGGCACGGTGCAGTCAAAGATGGTTTTGGTGGTCATCCCTTGCTGGGTAATGCTGGCGCTGTAGCCTGGCTGCTGCGATGGGTCGAGCGGATGGCAACGCACCCCGGCGATGGTGGCGATATCGACATCGCCCTGGAAGCGGGTCTGCATGGCCCACAGAATGTCGTCGGTGTCGAACACGTCCACGTCGTCATCCACCAGAATGACGTGTTTCAGTTCTGAGAACGCGGCAAAAGCAATCAGGGCAGCCTGACGCTGACGACCTTCATCCACTGGCGCAGATTTTTTAAACTGGATCACCGCCAGCAGTTTGCCGCCACCGGAGGTGTGCGCATTGACGTTCAGCACACGGCCTGGCATCGCGCGTTCCAGCATATCGAGAATACTGGCTTCGGTCGGGATACCGGCCATGCTGACGTGTTCGCCGCTTGGACCAAGGGTGGTTTGCAGAATCGGATGTTTACGGTGCGTCACCGCTTTCACCTTGATAACCGGCAGCTCGGCTTTCGCTTCGCCGGTATAACCCGGGAATTCCGGCATCGCTTTGCCGGTGTTAGTGTTCTGGTCTTCACGCACCCGCACATTTGGCAGCAGTTCGCCTTCAATCACGATTTCAGCGTGTGCAATGGCTTTCTCGTTGATGCTGACACAGGGAGCCAGTTCCACCGGTTTGCCACGTAATGCACCGGCAATGCTCAGCTCGTTAAAGCCCAGTGGAGTTGTTGGCGGCTCAAAGCAGGCGGCGATTTCGATTGCCGGGTCAACACCGATGCTGATGGAGATCGGCAGCGGTTTGCCGGCTTTTTCGGCTTTCTCACGGAAGGCATCAATATGGCGGCCTGGAGTCAGCCACATCGACAGTTCGTCGCGGCTCTGGATGCACAGACGGTGAATGGTGATATCCGATTCGTGAGTTTCCGGGTCGGAGGCGTAGCACATCCCCATAGTGAAGTAAGGACCGGCATCCTCTTCGGTATTGGTTGGCGCAGGCAGCAGGGTACGCAGATCAAACTCAGGGTCTTCCGCGTAATGCACCACTTCCTGACACAAGGGTTTCTCGCTGATCACTACCGGTGCCACCGCGTGATGCACCGAATCTTTCAGCAGAAAACCAAGTTTTTCCGGCGCGCAATCCAGCAGATGACCAACACGTTCACGGGTGGACATCAGGCCGGTCACCACGCGCACATCAGGAAAACCTTTCACCTTGTTGAACATCATCGCCGGGCCTTTGCGCGTCGGACGTTCACAGGTGCCGCCAGCACCAACATAGCGGTATACGCCGGAGAGTTCCGCATGGGGGTCGACTTCGGTATCGGTACTGACGAATTCGCCTTTCAGACTTTGCAGCAATGCGATAGCCGAACGCAGATCATGCACCGGCTGTTTTTTTGTTTCAGACATATTCTTTTCCCTTAACGCTTCAGAGTGAATGCGATGAGGGGAAAGTAGCGCTGAATAATTGCGGGAAAAACTACCGTTTATATTTACCACCCAAACCTTTTTGGTTTGGATGATATTTATGCTACACGTTTGTTTTTATTTGTTTATTTAAATAAAACAATATTGCAACAAATTTTGGCGTAAAAATGATTTAGATCAACTCTTTGCAATTTTTTCCGCAGCTTCGTTCAGTGCGGAAATCACAATATTCAATGCATCTTCAGAAATATTTTCCTGCGCCAGACGATGATTTAACGTGAATTTAATATTGTGAATTGCCTGTTCTACTGCCGGAATGCTGCGATTATTGACCAGAATAGCCAGCGAGGTTAAGCGGCTAATAATGGTATCCACATTTTCACGATTTTCAGCCAGCAGCGCGCGGCCACTGTCGTTAAGCGTGTAGGCTTTACGCGACTCCTGCGCATCCACCACGCGAATGGCATCGGTTTCTTCCAGCAGCGTCAGGTTGGGGTAGATAATACCGGGACTGGGGGAGTATTCCCCTTTGGAGAGTTCTTCAACCGATTTGATCAGCTCATAGCCGTGAGCGTCGCTCTGGGCAAGAAAGTGCAGCATCAACAGGCGGATATCGCTGGCATCAAGCATACGTTCCCGACGCTTTTTGCGTGCGCCTGCACAAAATGCACGCTGGGCGTGGTCGCCGTGCCAGGGAGAGTCGCGATGCTGTTTCATTGCCTGCCTGAGGGGTCGGTTAAGGGAGGTTGATAGTAGTCTGCCGCCTGGCAAAATTCAACACAGGCGGCAACTGGACGGGCAAGAGTCGGTTATTTCTGATGCCAGTAGGCGACAGCGCGAACAAAATCGGTATCTGCACCGCGACGCTGGGTAAAGTAATCGCTCAGCAGTTTCACCGCCTCACCTTCCCCGGTCAGCCAGATAAAGTATTCCTCGCTGGGGATGGAGATCTGATCCAGCTTTGCAATCAGCGCGCCGAGGTTATCGCTCTGCATGGTGCCGCTGCCCAGCCAGCTAATATTCACACCGTCGCGATCGCCCAGATAATCACGCCCGGTGGCCTCATCAACAAACGCCAGCAGATGCACCTCCTGCGCCTCAACTTCCGCCAGACGGCGTTTGATAGCGGGCAGACCGGTCTCATCAAAGACATAAACCTGGCAGTCATAATCAACCGGGACCACACAGGAACCGCGCGGGCCACCCATCGCCAACTGATCGCCCGGCTGCGCGTCGTTAGCCCAGCTACTGGCGACGCCGCCATCGTGGATATAGAAATCGAGGGTTAGCGAATCGACACCGTTAAATTCCAGCGGGGTGTAATCACGCGCAGCCGGACGTACGCCAGCAGGCCACACCACGCCTTCGTCGGTCATGGTCGGCAGTGTCAGCACGCTACCCGGCTCCGGGAAGAACACTTTGATGTGGTCATCATAAGAAGGCGAGTTAAAACCGGCCAAATCGCTGCCGGTAAAAACGATACGCCAGAATTGTCCGGCGATGCGTGTTTTGCTCGCTACGGTAATGTGGCGAAAACGCAGTTCATTGCGTACGCGACGGGGTGCGCGTGGGTTGGCCGAAGAGGTCTGTTTTCTCAAGTCATATCTCCCTGCGAGGATCAGCCGAGCATAATGCCGCCGTCCACCGCAATTTGTTGTCCGGTAATAAAGTCGTTTTGTATTAAGAACAGATAAGCGCTGGCGAGTTCATCAATCTCAGCGGTGCGTCCCAGCGGAATGATCTCAGCAAAGTGCTGCCGGGTTTGTTCCACCTGCTCCGCCGCCTGCTGTCGCCAGAACGGCGTCACCGTCCAGGTAGGGGCGACACAATTGACGCGCGCTTTGGGTGCCAGCTCCACCGCCAGGCCCTGCGCCAGCGACACAATGCCCTGATTACCCACATAACTGGCGCAGGCATCCTGAGCGCGGCCGCCGGTACCGGCGGTGAAGGTCAGAGAACCACCTGCCCGCACTTTTTCTGCCGCCAGTTTGCCAATCAGCACATTGGTGAGGAATTTTGAGTAAATCACTTTCTCAATCAGCGCCATATCGGCGCTAAGGAAACCACCGCCCATCGCATCGCCGACCATCGAAACCAGATGATCGAAGGCAGCGAGCTGTTTAAACGCACTGCGCAGTGCGTCATGATCGTGTGCATCGACCACCAGCGTCGCTACCTGAGCGCCCTGCTGCGTCAGCGTGGCTTGCGCCTGTGCCAGACGTTCGGCATTGCGACCGAGAAGGGTCAGTTGCGCCCCCTGCGCTGCCGCCAGTTGAGCCACCTGCCAGCCAATGCCGGAGCTGCCGCCAACCACCACCAGATGTTTAGCCTGCAATGATGCCATTCCCTGCTCCTCAGAATGCAGCCAGCGCTTCAGCCGCCAGTTCAGCCACCAGCGAATCGTTCGCGCCATGTGCCCCGCTCACGCCTACCGCGCCAATCACCTCGCCGTGCAACCACAGCGGAATGCCGCCTTCCAGCGGCGTCACACCCGGTGTGGCAAGAAAACTCGGGCTGCCGCTGTTGATAAAGCTTTCAAACTCTTTCGAAGGAGCGCGCAGCAACGCGGCAGTCCGCGCTTTACCCTGCGCGACACTTGGGCTGATGCCAATTGCCGCATCGCTGCGGTCAAGACTGACCAACTCACCGGCGCGATCCACCACCGCTACGCTGATATGCCAGTCATGCTGTGCAGCGGTTTCCAGTGCTGCCGAGATAACGGTGCGTGCCGCCGCCAGCGAAATCGAGTGATAGGTCCGGGCCAGCACTGCGCTGGTCGATTCAGGTTTTTTTTCCATTATTTTGCCTCGCGTCGGGCGTCAGAAGCCCGCGCATGAATCAAATATGAAAGCGAAACTCATTCTCATCTGACGCTGGACAGAATAGTTATGATATATCTTAAGCGCAATGCCGAAAAATGCTATCTACGTACGCAGATATATCCAGCTATCCGTAGCGGCGCGATTTATCGCACGAAATTTAGTGCAGCCAGATTCCCTCATCCCGGCCTTCTCCCGCCAGCGGGAGAAGGAGAAGTGCAACCTATTTACTCCGCTACGCCAGCGCATACACAGCTTTACACACCAGACCTTTCTCATTTCATTAGCAACTGCTATAAAGTATAGCAATTGCTATATCAGATCGATTTTCAATCACTTCGGGACTGACGGTATGAAAATGATGAAAGGAATCGTGCTCGGCGCGCTGCTGAGCACGTTGTTCAACCCCGGCGCTTACGCCCGCGAAAAACTGAAGGTCATCACCACCTTTACGGTGATCGCCGATATGGCGAAAAACGTCGCCGGGGATGCCGCAGAGGTAAGTTCCATCACCAAACCGGGGGCAGAAATTCATGAATACCAGCCGACGCCAGGCGATATCAAACGCGCGCAGGGTGCTCAGCTGATTCTCGCCAACGGGATGAACCTCGAACTGTGGTTCCGTCGTTTTTATCAGCACTTAAAAGATGTGCCCGAGGTTATCGTCACCCAGGGCGTGACACCGATGGGCATCACCGAAGGCCCGTACAACGGCAAACCGAATCCTCACGCCTGGATGTCACCCGATAACGCGCTGATTTACGTCGATAATATTCGCGATGCGCTGGTGAAATACGATCCAGACAATGCGGCGATCTATCAGCGCAACGCCGCCGCTTACAAACAAAAAATCACTGATACGCTGCAACCACTGCGTCAGCAGGTGGCACAACTGCCGGAAAACAAACGCTGGCTGGTGTCGAGCGAAGGTGCATTTTCCTATCTGGCGCGCGATCTGGGGCTGAAAGAACTCTATCTGTGGCCGATTAATGCCGATTCGCAAGGCACACCACAGCAGGTACGTCGGGTGATTGACCGCGTGCGTGCGGATCAGATCCCCGCCGTGTTCAGTGAAAGCACGGTATCCGATAAAGCGGCACGTCAGGTGGCACGCGAAACCGGCGCGCATTATGGCGGCGTGTTGTATGTCGACTCGCTGAGCGGCCCTGATGGCCCGGTGCCGACCTATCTCGACCTGCTCAACGTCACCACCCGCACCCTGGTGCAGGGCATCAAAGACGGTTTGAAGGAGTAATCCATGACAAAGCTGCCAGCGATTAGCGCTTCCGGGGTCAGCGTCACTTACCGTAACGGACACACGGCGCTGCGTGAGGCCAATTTTAACGTACCAGGCGGCTCGATCGCTGCCCTGGTCGGGGTTAACGGTTCCGGCAAATCAACGCTGTTCAAAGCGGTGATGGGCTTTGTGCGCCTGGCACAGGGAGAAATCCGCATTCTCGGCATGCCGACGCGCCAGGCGCTGCGGCGCAATCTGGTCGCCTACGTGCCCCAGGCCGAAGAGGTTGACTGGTCCTTTCCGGTGCTGGTCGAAGACGTGGTGATGATGGGGCGTTATGGCCATATGGGGATGCTGCGTATCGCCAAAGAGCACGATCACGCCATCGTCAATGCCGCTCTGGAACGGGTTGATATGCTGGCCTTTCGCCAACGCCAGATTGGCGAGCTGTCCGGTGGGCAGAAAAAACGCGTGTTTCTGGCACGCGCGATAGCACAGCAGGGAGAAGTCATCCTGCTGGATGAACCTTTCACCGGGGTGGATGTGCAGACGGAGGCGAAGATCATCAGCCTGCTGGGTGAGCTGCGAGACGAGGGCAAAACCATGCTGGTATCGACCCATAACCTCGGTTCCGTTACCGAATTCTGTGACTACACGGTGATGGTGAAAGGCACGGTACTGGCAAGCGGCCCAACTGCCACCACCTTCACGGCGGAAAATCTCGAACGTGCCTTTAGCGGGGTGCTGCGCCATGTGGTGCTGAACGGCTCGGAAGACCGCATCATCACCGATGATGAACGGCCGTTTGTGTCACATCTGCCGCCAGGCAGTGAGAGGGCCTGACTATGCAATGGCTGATGGAACCCTTTACCTACCAATACATGCTGAACGCCATGTGGGTATCGGCACTGGTCGGCGGGATATGCGCTTTTCTCTCCTGCTACCTGATGCTGAAAGGTTGGTCGCTGATTGGCGATGCGTTGTCGCACTCGATTGTGCCCGGCGTGGCAGGCGCATATATGCTCGGTTTACCCTTCGCCCTCGGTGCCTTTCTCTCGGGAGGATTGGCCGCGGGCAGCATGTTGTTTCTCAACCAGCGTACTCGCTTAAAAGAGGATGCGATTATCGGTCTGATTTTCTCCTCGTTCTTCGGCCTCGGGCTGTTTATGGTGTCGCTAAATCCGACAGCGGTGAATATCCAAACCATTGTATTAGGTAACATTCTCGCCATCGCTCCCGCCGATATCCTGCAACTGACGCTGATTGGCGCAGTCTCCATTTGCGTGCTGTTTTTCAAATGGAAAGATCTGCTGGTGACCTTTTTTGATGAGAACCATGCGCGCGCCATCGGCCTCAATCCACAACGGTTGAAGCTGCTGTTTTTCACCCTGCTGGCGCTCTCCACCGTGGCAGCGCTACAAACTGTCGGCGCATTTCTGGTGATCTGCCTGGTGGTGACACCGGGGGCTACCGCCTGGCTGTTGACCGATCGCTTCCCGCGCCTGCTGGCTATCGCCGTGGCTATCGGCAGCGTCACCAGTTTTCTTGGTGCCTGGGCCAGCTATTATCTTGACGGTGCCACCGGCGGCATCATCGTAGTGGCGCAAACGCTGTTGTTTTTGCTGGCATTTGTCTTTGCTCCGCAGCAGGGGCTGCTGGCGCAACGCCGCCGCGCCCGCGCGCATCAGGAGGATATCCCATGCTGACGCTGCTGCTGGAACCTTTCCAGTTTGCCTTTATGAATCAGGCCTTGTTGATTGCGCTGGTGGTGGCAATTCCCTGCGCGTTGTTATCCGTGTTTCTGGTGCTGAAAGGCTGGGCCTTGATGGGCGATGCCATGAGTCATGCGGTGTTTCCGGGGATTGTGCTGGCGTGGATACTCGGTCTGCCACTGGCGCTGGGCGCTTTTGTTGCCGGCGTATTTTGCGCTGTCGCCAGCGGCTACCTGAAGGACAACAGCCGCATCAAGCAGGATACGGTGATGGGCATTGTGTTTTCCGGGATGTTCGCGGTCGGGTTGATTCTGTATATCGCCACCAAACCGGAAGTCCATCTGGATCATATCCTGTTCGGCGATATGTTGGGCATCACCCCCGGCGACATGGTGCAAACCACGCTTATCGCAGCGGTGATTTTGCTGATCATGGCGGTGAAGTGGCGGGATTTTTTATTGTTCTGCTTCGATCAACAACAGGCACAGGCCAGCGGCTTGCGCACCGGCTGGTTACATTACGGCCTGCTGTGCATGGTCGCGCTGACCATCGTCGCCACCATGAAGGCGGTGGGCATTATTTTGTCGGTGTCGTTGCTGATTGCGCCGGGGGCAATTGCCTTGCTGCTGACGCAACGCTTTTCACACGCGCTGATGGCGGCGGTGACGGTGGCGGTGCTGGTTTCGCTTAGCGGGGTGTATCTGTCGTTTTATCTGGATAGCGCACCTGCGCCCACCATCGTGGTGTTATTTTCCGCGGTGTTTATCGTCGCGTTTATCCGTGCCAGCTTGCTGGCGCGGCGGGCTGAACGTCAGACGCTACAAACTTAGTTTTGCAGCGCGTCGTTGTGACCACACTCCAGCATGCCGCCATTATTTTGCGGTAACGGGTTATCACCGGAAATCTCATGCTGTTGGCAGCTCTGGTGCGGATGCAAACCGGCTGGCGGTGAGAATGGTTCAGAGAGCTGAGCGCCGGCAATAGCCGAAAACGCGGTCAGCGCTGTCACAAGGAACAACGGTAAAAGTCGCATCATTTTTCTTCTCTTTAGTGGTCCGGGCTGGACCAGGAATGCAGGTGATTATTCAGCCTGATTCGGGGGCGTCAGGGTTTTACGCGGGGGATCAGGTTTCGATGGAGAATTTTACGCCGGTTATGGGAAGTATTTTATAAAATCGTGCGGTTTATCACAGTTCACCGCACGAATTATGCATTATCCGGCACTAACCGGAATGAAGAAGGTGCCGGTTAACAGATCCGGGGTGCTGTTTTTCAGATCAAGACGTAGCAGATCCTTGCCCTCACGACGGGCAACGCCCAACGCCGGTAGATGGATATAGTACATATCGGCGGTAAAGGCGTTGATCTGCTCCGGCGTACCCTGCCAGTCAATTTCCGCATACAAACCACTTTCACCGGTCCAGTTCACCGCATTACCCGGCAGCACATCACCATGCTGGCTTTCCAGCGCCTGAAACAGGCTGATATGTTGCTGGTCGGCGGAGCCTTCCCCCGGACTGAACTGAAAACCGAGCCAGCCTTTGTTCACATGCTGTCCGGCAAAAGCCACGAAATCGCGCGCATGTTGGGCGACCACATCACCATGATCGTGGATGTACTCCCCAAAACGACATTCCCACTCAATCACTTCACCGCACAGGCGCAACTCGGGCTTCTCCGCCAGCCGCACGTCAACCCAGCGATGCTGCGTGGGGATGCGACTGTGGAAATCCTTTAACTGAAGTTCCGGAATGCGGCGATATGCACCCGGGGTCAGCGAGAAATGGTTTTTGAACACGCGGGTGAAATTCTGTTGGTTATCAAAACCAAAACGCACGGCGATATCAATCAACGGCATACGCGTCAGGCGCAGCGCCATCGCTGACATGGTCAGACGACGCTTGCGGGTGTACGACGCCAGCGTTTGTCCGGTCATTTCTTTGAACATGCGCTGCATGTGCCATTTGGAATAACCGGATTTCAGGCTAATCAGATCGATGTTGAGTTCGTCGGTCAGGTTCGCTTCAATCCAGTCCACCAAATCGTTGATGTACTGTTTTTTCAGAGTCAGGCTGAGCATTTTCTGTGATGATCGAAAGGAAATGGAGACGCAGAATTGCGTATTCGGTCACACAAATATAACAAAAATGTATTGCTAATGTAAGGAAGGGTAAAGAAAGCGCAACGGGAAAAGCATTAATTGCTTAGTTCGCTAATATTTTCACCAGCAATGAATGCTGACGCAGATCACGTAGCGGCGCGATTTCTCGCGCAATTTCGTGCGCGATGTCAGAAAAAAACGCGCGATAAATCACGCCGCTACATTTTTGATCAATGCGAGCGCATCCCCGCGGCCGTCATCATCATACGAAACAGCGATGCCACCACACCGAGTGCCAGCACGCTTGCAGCGTAAATAATCACCAGCCACATCACCCGCTTCCAGAGTGGTGCTTTCACTTCAGTGTGTCCTGACATATCAATGATATCCTTCGTTGGCTTTCACTTTTCCCCGGAACACGTAGTAGCTCCAGAAGGTATACATCAGGATCACCGGGATAATCAGCAGCCCCCCCACCAGCATAAATGCCTGGCTGATCGCCGGAGATGCTGCCTGCCACAGGGTGATGGAAGGCGGAATGATATAGGGCCACACGCTTATCCCCAGGCCGGAAAAGCCGAGGAAAATAAGCAGCAACGTCAGCAGGAACGGACTGTAGTGTGCTTCGCGTTTGATGCCCCGCACAATGCCCCATGCACACACCAGCACCAATACCGGAACCGGCAGGAACCAGAACAGATTTGGCAGGCTGAACCAGCGTTGTGCAATGGCTTGATGGCTGAACGGCGTCCACAGGCTAATAATGCCGACAATCACCAGTAAGGCGATTACCAGCGGTGTTGCCAGCGCTGACATCTTACGATGCAGGTCGTGCTCGGTTTTCATAATCAGCCAGGTACAGCCAAGCAACGCATACGCCACCACCAGACCAACACCGCAGAACAGCGGGAACGGTGCCAGCCAGTCCAGGGGGCCACCCGCGAAGGTACGGCCACTGACCGGAAAGCCGTTGATGATGGCACCGACAGATACGCCCTGGCTGAAGGTGGCGAGAATCGAACCGCCGATAAAGGCTTTGTCCCAGAAAGGACGGTGTGATTCGGTTGCTTTGAAGCGGAATTCGAACGCCACGCCACGGAAAATCAGGCCAATCAGCATCACCGTCAGCGGGATGGTTAACGCGTCGGCAATCACCGAGTAGGCCAGCGGGAAGGCCCCGTACAGCCCGGCACCGCCGAGGATCAACCAGGTTTCGTTGCCGTCCCAGACCGGGGCCACGGTATTGACCATCATGTCGCGTTCAACCGCATCTTTGTTGAACGGGAACAGCAAACCGATACCGAGATCAAAGCCATCCATCACGATATACATCAGGATGGCGAAGACGATGATCGCAAACCAGATAATTGAAAAATCGATCATTTAGCGTTCTCCTTCCTGATGAGATACGGCAGACAGTGGACGTGCCGGGGTGTTGCTCTGACCCGGACCACCCGGATTCACATCGTGACCTTCACCGACTTTCGGCCCCTGCTTTATCAGACGCATCATGTAGACATAGCCCACACCGAATACCGAGCTGTACACGAGGATAAACGCCAACAGGCTGATGCTCATATGCAGGTCACCGTGGGCGGAAACCGCATCAATAGTGCGCTGCACGCCGTACACCACCCACGGCTGACGGCCAATTTCTGTGGTGAACCAGCCCGCCAGAATCGCCAGCAGTCCCGAGGGTCCCATTAGCAGCGCAAACCACAGGAATGGGCGCGACTGATACAGGCGGCCTTTGAAACGTAGCCACAGGCTGACCACACCAAGGGTGATCATCAGCAAGCCCAGCGCCACCATCACGCGGAACGACCAGAACACCACGGTGGAATTTGGCCGATCTTCTTTCGGGAACGACTTCAGTGCCGGAACCTGTTTATCGAGGCTGTGGGTCAGAATCAGGCTACCGAGATAAGGGATTTCCAGCGCGTATTTGGTGCGCTCCTGCTCCATATCCGGAATACCGAACAAAATCAACGGGGTGGCTTCACCTGGCGGATTTTCCCAGTGTCCTTCAATCGCCGCTATTTTCGCTGGCTGATGTTCAAGGGTGTTCAGACCGTGCGCGTCACCGATCATCGCCTGAATCGGCGAAACGATCAGCGCCATCCACAGCGCCATAGAAAACATCTTGCGAATGGCCGGGTTGTCATTCCCTTTCAACAGATGCCATGCCGCTGATGCCCCGACAAAAAAGGCGCTGGCGAGGAACGCTGCTGTCGACATATGCAGCAAACGATACGGGAATGAGGGGTTGAAAACGATTTTCAACCAATCCTGCGGCACCACGATACCGTTCTCAATGATGTAACCCTGTGGGGTATGCATCCAACTGTTGGACGCCAGAATCCAGAAGGTAGAGATGATGGTGCCCAGCGCCACCATGCAGGTGGCAAAGAAGTGCAGGCCCGGGCCGACTCGGTTCCAGCCGAACAACATCACACCGAGAAAACCGGCTTCAAGGAAGAAGGCGGTCAAGACTTCATAGGTCAGCAACGGGCCGGTGATGCTCCCCGCAAACTGTGAAAAGCCGCTCCAGTTAGTACCAAACTGATACGCCATCACCAGGCCAGAAACCACGCCCATACCGAAGTTGACAGCAAAGACTTTGGACCAGAAATGGTAGAGATCGCGATAGGTTTCGTTACGGGATTTCAGCCACAGACCTTCCAGCACCGCCAAAAAGCTGGCAAGACCGATGGTGATGGCCGGGAAAATGATATGAAAGGAGACAGTAAACGCGAACTGTATCCTTGCCAGGTGAAAAGCATCTAATCCGAACATTGCTTACCTCTTTGCCGCATATTGCACCAGGTTTTTACTTATAATTAACAAACAAAGCGCCACGCATTTATTTAGTGGCCGCTAAAGAAAAGGCGGTCCACTGTAAAAGGAAGTGATTCGAACAAAAATAAACAGTGAGGATTGATAAAACTATAACAGTATTTTTTGATTATGATCATTGCGCTGCAAAAACGCTATCCAACTGAATTAAAGACAAATATTGTTATTCATGGTGAAGGTGTTGTTTTATTTATTATTTATCGAAACGAGGGAATTAGTTAATTTCTGGTACAAATTCACCCGCGGCTGATCTGCTCGCCGCTAATTAAAACGCCAAAAATAAACCGTCTATTCACATCCATGCAGTTAACCCTCTGCGGCATGCGATTTGCCAGATGTTAAAAGCTGTGCTTTGTTAGAGCGGCAATACCATCTGGTTAATCAGCGAAGGAGAGGTTATGACACGTCTTACCGCACAGGATTTTCCGCAGGAACTGCTGGAGCTTTACGACTACTACGCCCACGGCAAAATCAGCAAACGCGAGTTCATCGCGCTGGCCGCGAAGTTCACCATCGCCGGGATGACGGGCGCGGCGCTGCTCAGCGCGATGAGCCCGAACTATGCGCTGGCGCAGCAGGTAGAATTTACCGATCCCGACATTGTCCCCGAATACATCCACTATCCATCGCCACAAGGCCACGGCGAAGTGCGCGGTTATCTGGTGCGTCCGGCGAAAACCAGTGGCAAAGTGCCTGCGGTGGTGGTGGTGCATGAGAACCGCGGCCTGAACCCCTATATCGAAGACGTGGCGCGCCGCGTAGCAAAAGCGGGCTATATCGCGCTGGCCCCTGATGGCCTGAGTTCAGTGGGGGGCTATCCGGGCAACGATGAAGAAGGCAAAGCGATGCAGGCGAAGATCGATCCGGTCAAGCTGATGAATGATTTCTTCGCGGCGGTAGATTTTCTGATGCACCACGAAGCGGGCACCGGCAAAGTCGGCATCACCGGTTTTTGTTATGGCGGCGGGGTCGCCAACGCCGCCGCCGTGGCCTTCCCGGAACTGGCCTGCGCGGTGCCGTTTTATGGCCGCCAGCCGAAGGCGGAGGATGTCCCGCGCATTCAGGCCCCGCTGCTGCTGCATTACGCTGAGCTGGATAAAGGTATCAATGAGGGCTGGCCGGCTTATGAAGCCGCATTGAAAGCCAATCATAAAGTGTATGAGGCGTACATTTATCCCGGCGTGAACCACGGTTTCCATAATGATTCGACACCGCGTTACGACAAGGCGGCAGCCGAGTTGGCGTGGAGCCGCACATTAGGATGGTTTGAAAAATATTTGCACGGTTAACCCATTCCGCACGTAGCGGCGCGATTTATCGCGCGGATTTTTCTGGCACCACGCACGGAACCGCGCGATAAATCGCGCCGCTACGCTCATCAGACATTGTCACGCACATCCAGAATCCGGTGCAGGTTGCTTTCCAGCCAGTCAGCCAGACCAATCACCTGTCCTTCCACCTCACGTCCGAGTTCCGTGAGGTGATACTCCACATGCGGCGGCACCACGTCATAGGCAATGCGTTGCACAAAGCCATCTTCTTCCATATAGCGCAGCGTCTGTGCCAGCATGCGTTCGCTGACACCACCAATCCTGCGTCGCAGTTCGCTAAAACGCAGGGTTTCCTCACGTAGCGCCAGCAGCACCAGCACGCTCCAGCGGCTGGTAATGCGTTTCAGCACCTCACGCGACGGGCAATTCACGTTAAGCAACTCACCACGACTAAATTTTTCACTCAGGTTTTCAGACATTTAATGTCATCCCTTCAAACTAACAAATCTGTAAGTACTTACTAAAAGTTAGTTTATCTCCTAACCTGATGGCATACCAGTTCAAACTGAAGGAGAACAACATGATTGCGATTACAGGTGCCACCGGTCAGCTTGGCCGTTTAGTGATTGACGCGTTACTGAAAAAAGTCCCGGCCAGTGAAGTGATTGCCGCCGTTCGCTCGCCAGAGAAGGCTGCCGATCTGGCTGCGCTGGGCGTGACGCTGCGTACCGCGGATTACAGCCAGCCAGAGACGCTGAAAACGGCCTTTGCCGGTGTCGACAAACTGTTGCTGATTTCCTCCAGCGAAGTGGGACAGCGAGAAGCTCAGCACAAAGCGGTGATTGACGCGGCCAAAGCGGCTGGCGTGGGTTTTATTGCCTATACCAGCCTGCTGCATGCGGATACCACGCCGCTGGGTCTTGGTGTCGAGCACAGAGCCACCGAAGCGCAGCTCAAGGCTTCCGGCATTCCGTTCGCGCTGCTGCGCAACGGCTGGTACACCGAAAACTATGCTGCCAGCATCCCACCGGCACTGGCGCATCATGCGTTTATCGGTTCGGTAGGTGAAGGCCGCATCGCCTCGGCCGCGCGTGCTGACTACGCGGCAGCGGCAGCGGAAGTGATCAGCCGTGACGATCAGGCGGGTAAAATCTATGAGCTGGCAGGTGACGACAGCTATACCCTGGCAGCATTCGCGGCAGAAATTGCTAAGCAGTCCGGCGAGAAGGTGGATTATGTCAACCTGCCGCAGGCTGACTTCGCCGCAGCGCTGAAAGGTGCGGGCTTGCCGGACGGCCTGGCAGAGATGCTGGCGGATTCAGATGCCGGTGCTGCACAGGGTGGATTGTTTGATAACAGCAAAACCCTGAGTCAGCTGATTGGGCGTCCGACCACCGCTTACGCGGAAGTCATCAAGGCGGCGTTAGCGAAATAGGTGCTGGCTGTTGCCCTCATCCCGGCCTTCTCCCGCAAGCGGGAGAAGGAGATGTGCAATATGCCAATGCATCGCCTCTCCCGCTTGCGGGAGAGGGTTAGGGTGAGGGCCATCACCCCTTACCCTCCAGCCAGCGCAGTGCCTGCTGCGCACGCCCTGACAGCGGCCATTCGGCGCGATGGATCAACCAAATGGTATCCACCAGCGACACGCCGCAACGCTCTACCTGAATCGCATCCTGACGGGCAAACGCCAGCCGCGCCGATTGTGGGATCACCGCAAACCCCAACCCAAGCGCCACCGGTTCAAGGATCAAACTGATCTGATTACTGAAACCTCGCTGCGGCAAATTCCGTACTCCCGGATTGCCGGGAAAACGGCGGCTTAGCAAACGCGTCGCCATCGCCTGACCATCAGGATGATCGATATAACCCAGCGTTTCCAGATCCGCCCAGCTATGGATCTTCACCCCGGCGGGCACCACCAACTCCAGCGGCTCCTCGGCGAATTTCTCCGCCACCAGCCGTTTATCATCCGGCTTTTGCGTCACCAGCCCCATTTCGTAGCGGTTATGCAGCACCGCATCTATCACCTCACTATCCGGTGCAAAACGATGCCGAATACTGAGATCCGGGTACTGTTGCTGAAGTTCCAGCAGCAGCGGGTAGAGGCGCAGACCGATGCTGCCCGGTGAAATCAGGCTGACTTCGCCACAGGTCAGATCCTCTTCGCTTAAACGCAGCGTCAGATGGCGCTGAGCGCGATCCACTTCCTGACAATAATCCAGCAGCGCCAGTCCGGCGGGTGTCAGCTCCAGCGGGCGTTTGCTGCGCAGGATCAACGGCCCCAGTTGCTGCTCCAGATGGCGGATGTGCTGACTTACCGCCGCCTGGGTAATCCCCAGCCGATCCGCGCTGTCAGTAAAACTCCCTAATTCCGCCAGCATGGCGAATGATTTTAACCACTGTGGATTGAACATAATGAAATTTTATAAAACCCATAACTGAATCACTGTTTTCATTATACTTGTTGCGCAGTAGCCTGTAGATCTTTTCGACAAATGGAGAACGCAGATGACTGCTCCTTACCCGCGTACCTTTTCCCATATTGGCCTGTCGGTCACCGACCTCGACGCGGCCGTCAAGTTTTATACCGAAGTGATGGGCTGGTACCTGATTATGCCGCCGACCGAAATTCAGGAAGATGATTCCGCGATTGGCGTGATGTGCAGTGACGTATTTGGCGGTGGCTGGGAGAAATTCCGCATCGCGCATCTCTCCACGGGCGATCGCGTTGGGGTAGAAATCTTCGAATTTAAAGCGGCGGAAAAACCAGAGAACAACTTCGAATACTGGAAAACCGGCGTGTTCCATTTCTGCGTCCAGGACCCGGATGTTGAAGGTCTGGCAGCGAAAATCGTCGCCGCTGGCGGCAAACAGCGTATGCCGGTGCGTGAATATTTCCCCGGCGAGAAGCCGTACCGCATGGTGTATATGGAAGATCCGTTCGGCAACATCATTGAGATCTACAGCCACAGCTACGAGCTGACCTACTCGGCAGGTGCTTATGTTTAACCTGCCTGACGACTGGCGCGGCTGGGTATGGCAAGGCGGCAACACGCCGAATGATTTACAGGATCGTTATCTGACGACCGCCCCTTTAGCACCCGGCGATGTACTGGTACAGAACGCAGCGATTGGCCTCAATCCGGTGGACTGGAAGGTGCTCGGCAGCCAAATCGGCAAGGTGCCCGGCGTGGATGGCGCAGGTACCGTGGTGGCGATTGGCCCGGAGGTCGATCAACGCTGGCTTGGTACGCGTGTGGCTTATCACCAAAGCCTGCAACGTCCTGGCAGTTTTGCCGAATTCACCCCAATCGCCGCTCAGGTGTTGATGCGCGTCCCGGACGCCATCGATTTTGCCACCGCTGCCGCCTTCCCTTGCCCGGCCCTTACCGCCTGGCAGGCGATTGAGAAAGTACCTGCACAACCGGGTGCCCCGCTGTTGATTGCCGGTGCCGGTGGTTCTGTCGGGCATTTTCTGGTGCAACTGGCGCAGGCTCGCGGATTTGAAGTAACAACGCAAAGCAGCGAACGTCACTTTTCACGTCTGCAAGCACTGGGAGCGAAGCACACGCTCAGCGATCCCCGGCAGAATGCCACGCGCTTCTATGCCGTGATTGATGCCATCAGCCCGGAACATGCCGCCAGTCTGGCCGATCTGTTACTGGCAAACGGCCATCTGGTCTGCATTCAGGGCCGGGTTGAGCAGTGGCCCTGCACACCGTTCGGGCGTGCGTTGTCGCTACACGAAGTGGCGCTGGGCGCGTTGCATCTGCATGGTGACGCGCAGCAGTGGCATACGTTGACGCAACAAGGTGAACGTATGCTGGCGCAAATCACGCAGGGAACCTTACACAGCGAGTTACTGCTGCATTTTCCTTACGACCAGCTACCTGCACAGTTGCAGGCGTTACAGCATCGTAACTTCAGCGGCAAACAGATTATTTTGCTTTAACCATATTAAGAGGTTGTTATGTCAGGGCTATTTTCTCCGTTCACGCTGAAAGACGTGACGCTGCGTAACCGTATCGCGATTCCACCAATGTGCCAGTACAGCGCCATTGATGGTCTGAGCAACGAATGGCACTACGTTCATTACAGTAGCCAGGCGCGCGGCGGAGCCGGTCTGGTGATTGTTGAAGCCACCGCAGTATCACCAGAAGGCCGCATCACCCCGGCCTGTTTGGGGATATGGAACGATACCCAGGCCGAAAAACTGGCACGTATCGCGCGGGAGATTAAAGCCGCAGGCGCGGTGCCCGGCATCCAGATTGGTCATGCCGGACGTAAAGCCAGCGCCAATAAGCCGTGGGAAGGTGACGATCATATCGCGGAAAGCGACGCCAACGGCTGGGAAACCCTCTCCCCATCGGCCATCGCCTTTGGTAACAACCTGCCGCGCGTGCCAAAAGCCATGACGCTGGATGACATCAAACGCGTGCGCGATGATTTCGTCAGTGCCGCCAAACGTGCGCGTGACGCCGGTTTCGAATGGCTGGAGTTGCACTTCGCCCACGGCTATCTGGCGCAGAGTTTCTTCTCAGTCCACGCCAATCAGCGCACTGACGAATATGGCGGCGATGCCTTTGGCCGCAGTCGTTTCCTGCGTGAAACCTTTGATGCGGTTCGTGACGTGTGGCCAGAAAACCTGCCGCTGACCGCACGTTTTGGTGTGCTGGAGTTTGATGGCCGCGACGAAGAGACAATGCAGGAAGCCCTCACCCTGACCAAATACTGGCGCAGCAACGGCATGGACCTGTTGAGCGTCAGCATGGGCTTCTCTACCCCGGATGCCAATATTCCCTGGGGCAGCCCGTTTATGGCCCCGATCGCCGAGCGTGTGCGCCGTGAGGCTGACATTCCGGTTGCCTCCGCCTGGGGTATTGATACGCCGCACATCGCCAACGCCACCATTGAACAAGGTCAACTGGACCTGGTGATGGTTGGTCGTGCGCACCTGAAAAACCCGCACTGGCCGTATCATGCTGCGCTGGCGCTGGGTAAAAGTGAGCCGTCGTGGGTGCTACCGGCACCGTATGCCCACTGGCTGGAGCGCTACAGGGTCAGTGAAGGTTAAGTTTTACACTTTCCGTAGCTACCGTCTTGAACGTCAAGCGGTAGCTGCGTAATTTTCATCCCACTTCATCCGCGTTTTCAGCACCCCGAAGCACTGATGAACCAGCTTGCGCATCACCGCTCCAAGCGCGGCCTTGCTGGCTTTGCCCTTCGCGATTAGCCTCTGGTACAGCGCCTTCGCCGGGGCATTCCACCTGATCGCTACGATCGCCGCCATATACAGTTTCGCCCTTACGTCTGCCGGGCCTGTTTTTGACATCCGCGCACGCCCCCTGACTGAGCTCCCGGACGTTTTTTCCACCGGTACCAC
>NZ_CP024636.1:2491186-2577753 GCF_009728735.1 Pantoea phytobeneficialis | reverse complement strand
TTTCCCGTTGCCGGGCAACAGGCAGAGGTCGAGTTTGTTTTTACTGACATCAATACCGAGATAAATCATAAGACAGCTCCCTTTCACATGAACCATCACGCCATCTTGCCTTGTACATACGAAGTCAGAGCTTCTGGTTACCGTTCAGAGTAGATGCTGGCGTGAAAGGAGAAACGGAGGGCTTTAAGCTACGGCACAAGATCGGGTCTTAAGCGGCGCGACAAGCTGCCTCCGTTTCGTGTAACGGGTAGCTAACCAGTTACAACTTCAAGATACAAGCGGCGCGATTTATCGCGCATGTTTTAAAAGACACGCGATAAATCGCGCCGCTACGGGTTGCCGCTGCGTTTGCCATCAATTGATCAATATTTCCCGCCAGATTTTGCCCGCCAATGGCGTTTTTCTTATTTACAGATAATTCTGCCTGCTTATTTATAGCTTCATTTCAAATGCTGTTTTCATTTCCTGAAATATAGAGCATTGTTATCGCTGAAAAATCGCCAAAATAGCCGATCAATCGACATGATTTATTACGTTCATAGATATTTCGCATTGTTGCCCTGAGGGTTGAGAGATCTATAATTTGCACTTTGTATAAACCGGAGTTTCCAGGAGGCCGCTATTAATACTAACCAACAGCAAAATAATGCGTTCGAGGAAAAACGTACTGATGCTGAACTGGAGTATCAATACGATCCTCACGAGCTAATTCTTGAAGGCATGGAGGATTCGGAGCCGGAGCCGGAGCTGATTGAAGGCCTGCCCGCCCCGGATGCGCTGACGCCTGCCGATCGTTATCTGGAGCTTTTCGAGCATGTACAAATGTCGCGGATATTTGCCGACAGCAAAACCTTTCCCGATTGTGCGCCGAAATATGATCCGCTGGATATTTTAATCCACTATCGCCGCCGGAAACGTTCTGCCCAATTCGATCTCACTAAGTTCGTGCATGATCATTTTTATCTGCCGCAGCACCATGAAAGTTTTTATGTATCGAACCCGGATAAAACCCTGACAGAACATATTGATGAGTTGTGGCCGGTGTTAACTAAAATGCCGCAACAACATATGCCGCACTCGTCGCTGTTGCCACTGCCGAAACCTTATGTGGTGCCGGGGGGACGCTTTGGTGAGACCTACTACTGGGATTCTTACTTCACCATGCTCGGTCTGGCGGAGAGTGGGCGCGACGACTTACTGCGCGATATGGCGGATAACTTCGCCTGGCTGATTGATAACTATGGCCATGTGCCCAACGGCAACCGCACATATTATCTCAGCCGCTCGCAACCGCCTGTGTTTGCGTTGATGGTGGAGCTGTTTGAAGAAGACGGGATTCGCGGCGCGAAACGTTATCTCGACCATCTGATGAAGGAGTATCAGTTCTGGATGGACGGTGCCGGATCGCTGATGCCCGATCAGGCCTACCGCCATGTGGTGCGTATGCCCGATGGTTCGTTGCTGAATCGCTACTGGGACGACCGCGACACGCCGCGTGATGAATCCTGGATTGAAGATGTGGAAACCGCCAGCAAATCAAGTCGTCCGGCCAATGAGGTTTACCGCGATTTGCGTGCCGGAGCGGCTTCCGGCTGGGATTACTCCTCCCGCTGGCTGCGCGATCCCCACCGCCTGGCGAGCATTCGCACCACACAGTTCATCCCGGTCGATCTGAACGCGTTTCTCTACAAACTGGAGTTGATGATCTCCACCTTGTCGCACGCCAAAGGCGAGGAGCTGACCGCTCTGGCATGGCAGAAAAAGGCCGAAGTGCGTAAGCGTGCGATTCATCGTTATCTGTGGGATAAAACCGCCGGGGTGTATCGCGATTACGACTGGCGTCGCCAACGTTTTGGTGCCTTCACGGCGGCGGCGGCGGTGCCGCTGTTCCTCGGCTTATCGACGCCTGAGCAGGCACATTTGCAGGCGGTGGCATTGCGTCAGTTACTGTTGACTCAGGGCGGGCTGGTGACCTCAATGGTGGAAAGCGGTGAGCAGTGGGATAAACCCAATGGCTGGGCACCGCTGCAATGGATGGCAATTGTCGGGTTAAATAACTACGGCGAAGAGACGCTGGCCACGGAGATTGCGGTGAACTGGCTGACCACGGTGAAGAACTTCTATTCGCTGCATCATAAGCTGGTGGAGAAGTATGACATCAGCGGCGAACGCGCCCGTCCGGGTGGGGGTGGTGAGTATCCGTTACAGGATGGCTTCGGCTGGACTAACGGTGTCACCCGTCGCCTGCTGGCGATGTACGGACATTTACTGGCGGATTGATATCTAACAATGCGCGGTAAACCGCGCCGCTACACGATGTGTGCAAAATCCCGTAGCGGCGCGATTCATCGCGCAAGTTTTTAGCGATTTATCGCGCGGGTTTGGGTACGCGGTTTACCGCACGGATTTTAGTTGCGCTGTAAAAACGCCAACAAATCCGCATTCAACTGATCCTGGTGCGTTACCGCAAAGCCGTGCGGACCATTCTCATACACCTTCAGCTCAGACCCTTTAATCATCTCATGCACCAGCTTACCGGTGGCTTCAAACGGGACAATCTGGTCATTGCTGCCGTGGATTACCAGCGTCGGCACATCCACTTTGGCGATATCGGCACGGAAATCAGTCTCAGAAAACGCCGTGACACAATCCAGCGTACCTTTCAGCGAAGCCAGTAACGCGATATTCAGCGTCTGGATCATCACGCCATCCGACACCGTCTGTCCGGCATTGGTGCCATAAAATGGAACCGCGAAATCTTTAATAAATTGCGCACGATCCTGACGCAATCCCGCTTTAATGCCATCAAATACCGCACTTTCCACCCCTTCAGGGTGATCGCTGGTTTTACCAAAAATGGGGGTGACTGCGCCCAGCAGCACCAGTCCTTTCACCTTCGCGGTGCCATAACGGCCAATATAACGCGACACATCGCCGCCACCCATCGAGAAGCCCACCAGGGTGACATCGCTGAGTTGCAGATGCTCAATCAGGCCATGAATATCATCGGCAAAGGTGTCGTAGTCATAACCTTCCCACGACTGTTCGGAGCGACCGAAGCCACGGCGGTCAAAGGCAATTACCCGGTAGCCACGTTCCGCCAGGAAATTCATCTGGCTGTCCCACATGTCAGCATCCAGCGGCCAGCCGTGGCTGAACAGTACCGGTTGGCCTTTGCCCCAATCTTTGTAGTACAGGTTCACGCCGTCTTTAGTCTTGAAAGTGCTCATAATTTTTCTCCGTCAGGTGAGTAATGTTGTGTCTCGCTAATCAAACTACCCTGCACTGCCGGAAAAACCTAAAGCAGAGATTTTGACAACTTGTTCAAACTTTTTTGCGCTTCTAAGCTGTCAAAAAAGCCTGGACAAGATGGCCGATTTTTTCCGCTATCAACCATCGGCCAGGGTTCGTAAGGTGCAGTTATCGCAACCTTATTGGAGAATGACCATGAGCCAACCCCCAACCAACGCCCTGCGTAGCAGCGCTTTTTCCCCCTTCGCCTACGGGCTGTTTGCCCTGATTTGGACCGCCTCGGTATTGGGCAACACCGGCAGCTTTATCCGGGATGTCGCCAGCGCCTGGCTGGTGACCGGACTGTCGGATAACCCTGCCGCCGTCGCCCTGATGCAAACCGCCGCCACGTTGCCAGTGTTTCTGCTGGCGCTGCCTGCTGGTGTGTTGTCCGATATCGTTGACCGTCGCCGTTTGCTGATTGCGGTACAGATATTGATGGCGAGTGTCAGCGGCACCCTGCTGGTACTGTCACACAACAACTGGCTGACCACCGAATGGTTGATCGGTCTGACCTTCGTCGGCGGCATCGGAGCGGCGCTGTTTGGTCCGGCGTGGCAAGCGATTGTGCCGGAGTTGGTGCCACGCCATGAATTGAAAAACGCCGTGGCGCTCAACTCACTGGGGATAAATATCGCGCGCGCTATCGGACCGGCCACCGGCGGTTTGCTGCTGGCCAGTTTCGGCGCGATGGCGGCCTACGGCGCAGATGTCGCCAGTTACTTCTTCGTGGTCGCCGCGCTGCTGTACTGGAAACGTCCGGCGAAGGCCAAAACCGAACTTAACGAACACTTCTTCGGTGCCTTCCGTGCCGGGCTGCGTTATGTGCGCGCCAGCCGCGATTTACACCGCGTGCTGCTGCGCGCCGCGTTGTACTTCGCCTTCGCCAGCGCCGTCTGGGCGCTGCTGCCGCTGGTGGCGCGTAATATGTTGCAGGGCACCGCTGGGTTCTACGGTTTGCTGCTTGGCGCGGTCGGTGTCGGGGCGATTGGCGGGGCCTTGTTGTTGCCACGTCTGCGCCAGCACATGGGTAACGATGGCCTGCTGCTGCTCTCCGCCCTGCTCAGTGCGGGCGTGATGCTGGCGCTGGCAATCAGCCCGGCACAGTGGCTGGCGCTGCTGTTGATGGTACTGCTCGGCGTTGGCTGGATTATCGCCCTCACTACCCTGAACGGGGTGGCGCAGGCGGTGCTGCCGGACTGGGTACGTGGACGCGGTCTGGCGGTCTATCTGATGGTATTCAACGGTACGCTGGCAGGCGGTAGCCTGGTGTGGGGGTTGATTGCCCAGCATATCGGGCTGGCGCAGGCGCTGCTGCTGGCTGGTGGCATGTTGCTGATCACCGCCCTGCTGCTGAAACGTCTGGTGCTGCCTGCCGGTGAGGCGGATCTGCAACCAGCACAGCACTGGGCTGACCCGACGGTAAGCGGAGAAATGAACGGCCATCGTGGCCCGGTGATGATTCAGGTGCGCTATCAGGTCCCGCAGGAGGATCGTGCCGATTTCAAACGCGCCATGCGCAAACTGGCCGCCGCACGCCGCCGTGATGGTGCCTATGCCTGGGGATTGATGGAGCAGAGCGACGACCCCACCGCCCTGCTGGAGTGGTTCCTGGTGGAGTCATGGCAGGAGCACCTGCGCCAACACCAGCGCGTCTCACGCGCCGATGTGGCGCTGCAACAGGCGGTGCTGCAATATCATCAGGGTGACGAACCGCCACAGGTCAGCCACCATATCTCTATCTAATCTCAGGCTGGCAGGTAGATGTCGTGCAGCCCCGGTAGCGTGAGTAAGCGCTCACGCCACCAGTTGGCGGCATTTCCGTTGGCGCTTTCGTTCCACGCCAGATAGGCCATATCGCGTCGGCATTCGCTATCCAATTGACGCTCCACCAGCGCCCCACTGCGCAAATGCGGCTCCGCCAGATAGCGCGGCAGGTAACCGCAGCCCAATCCGGCAAGCTGTGCCTGCAACTTAGACGGAAAATCGTGCACACTGAGGGTCTTCTGTTCATCCAGTACGCGCAAATCCATCCCTGCGCCGTGGCGTGATGAATCATGCACCGTCACCGCACGATACTGACGAATTTGCTCGCGCAACAACGGTTCCGGTGCAGACGCCAGCGGGTGCTCCGGCGCAACGGCAAACACGTATTCCAGCCAACCCAACGGCTGACAGCCAATCTCTTTACGCGTGGCCGGTTCCTGCACCGCACCAAACACGATATCCGCTTCACCGTAATGCAGCGCTTCCCAGCACCCCGCCAGTACGTCATGACGGAATTGCAGCTGGGTATGCGAATGCTGCTGGTAAAACTCATCAATCAGCGGCGTCAGCAGGCTAAACGGCACCGAGGCATCGACGCTGATCACCAGTTGGCTCTCCCAACCGCTCTCCACGTAGCGCGCCTGCTGCTCCAGCTCATTCACCGCCCGCAGCAGCGTCCGGCCTTTTTCCAGCATCAGACGCCCGGTTGGCGTAAAGGTGGCACGATGACCGGAACGATCCAGCAGCGTGATTTTGAGATCGCTCTCCATCTTCTGCACGGTATAGCTGAGTGCAGACGCGGTTTTAAACAGCCGTGCCGCCGCCGCGGCAAAGGTGCCATGACGATCGAGCGCATCCAGAATCAGCAGCGCCTCGAGGTTTAAACGCATTCCAACCGCCTCCCCAAAATTTGTTGAACAACAACCCAAAAACAATCCGTTATCAATAAACGCTCTCATTTCGTATTTTTTTCCTCAACGACGCAAGCACTTTCACCAGCGAGGAATCCATCATGAATTACCCACAACAGGCTCATCACGTCACGCTGGTGATCACGCACAGCATCCAGCCGGAAAAACAGGCCGACTATGAAAAGTGGCTGGAAACCATCATGCCGCAGGCAGCCAGCTTTCCGGGACACCTCGGAGTGAACGTGCTGCGCCCGGTCCACGGCGACAACGCCTACACCGTGCTGATTCGTTTTGTCGGTATGGATGAGCTGTACGCCTGGCTGAAATCACCGGCCCGTCAGGACCTGGTCAAGGAACTCCCGGCCATCCTGGCGCAACCGGAACATATTGAAGTGCGTCCCGGCGCCGCGTTTTGGTTTACCCCGACGCAAAAAGGCCAGGTCAAACCGGCCAAATGGAAACAATACTTACTCACGCTGGGGGTGATTTTTCCCTCAGCCAACCTGGTCCCCTGGTTCTGGAATACGGTGTTGCCTGTAAGCCACGGCACGCTGTGGGGGAACTTTCTCGATAATGCCAGCGTCGTGGCTTTGGTGGTTTTCCTGTGGATGCCACTGCTGACCCGCGTGTTGAAACAATGGCTGATTGGCCGCAAAGCATAATCTGACAGGAGACGAAACATGACCACCGCTTCACTGATTTTGACCAACGGCAAATTCCACACCGTTGACCGCGCCAATCCGCTGGCAACTGCTGTGGCGATTAAAGATGGCAAATTCCTTGCCGTAGGCAGCGAAGCCGAGGTGATGCGCTTTGCCGGTAGCGATACGCAACTTATTGATGCTAAAGGCCACACCGGCATTCCCGGCCTGAACGACTCGCACCTGCACCTGATTCGCGGCGGTCTGAACTACAATCTTGAACTGCGCTGGGAAGGCGTGCCATCACTGGCGGATGCGCTACGAATGTTGCGTGAGCAGGCACTGCGCACCCCCTCGCCACAGTGGGTTCGCGTGGTGGGTGGCTGGACCGAATTCCAGTTTGCCGAACGTCGTATGCCGACGCTGGATGAAATCAACGCGGCAGCACCGGATACGCCGGTGTTTATTCTGCACCTGTATGATCGTGCATTGCTGAATCGTGCGGCGCTCAAGGTGGTGGGTTACACCAAAGATACGCCGAATCCGCCGGGCGGCGAAATCCAGCGCGACAGCAACGGTAACCCGACCGGGATGTTGATTGCCCGTCCCAACGCCATGTTGCTGTATGCCACGTTGGCGAAAGGGCCAAAATTGCCGCTGGAGCAGCAGGTCAACTCCACCCGTCAGTTTATGCGCGAGTTGAATCGCCTCGGTCTGACCAGCGCCATCGACGCCGGTGGCGGTTTCCAGAACTACCCGGATGATTATGATGTGATTTCTGAGCTGCACGCCAAAAAGCAGCTAACGGTGCGCATCGCTTACAACCTGTTTACCCAGCGTCCCGGCCATGAGCTGGAAGATTTTGAAAAATGGACCGATATGCTGAAACCGGGCCAGGGCACCAATTTCCTGCGGCACAACGGTGCGGGAGAAATGCTGGTGTTTTCGGCGGCCGATTTTGAAGACTTCCTCGAACCACGCCCTGACCTTGCACCCGGTATGGAAGATGAGCTGGAGCGTGTGGTACGCCACCTGGTGGAGCATCGCTGGCCGTTCCGCTTGCACGCCACTTACAACGAATCGATCAGTCGCATGCTGGATGTGTTCGAGAAAGTTAACCGTGACATTCCGTTTAACGGCCTGCACTGGTTCTTCGATCACGCAGAAACCATCACCGAAGCCAATATCGAGCGCGTCAAAGCGTTGGGCGGCGGCATCGCGGTGCAGCACCGCATGGCGTTCCAGGGGGAATATTTTGTCGATCGCTATGGCAAACAAGCCGCAAAACAGACGCCGCCGGTAGCGCGGATGCTGGATGCCGATGTCCCGGTGGGTCTGGGTACGGATGCAACGCGTGTTGCCAGTTACAACCCGTGGACCGCGCTTTACTGGCTGGTTTCTGGCCGCACCGTCGGCGGAATGCAACTGTATGATGATAACGCCCGCATCGACCGCGAAACCGCGCTGATGCTGTGGACCAAAGGCAGCGCCTGGTTCTCCAGCGAACAAAATGCTAAAGGAGAGATCAAAGTCGGCCAACTGGCAGATTTGGTGCTGCTGTCGAAAGATTTCTTCAGCGTGGCAGAAGAGGAGATCAAGGGAATTGAATCCGTACTGACCCTTGTTGATGGCGCTGTGGTGTATGCGGCAGGTAGCTTTACCCCGCTGGCACCGCCGCCGGTGCCGGTGTTGCCGGAGTGGTCGCCAGTGGTGACGGTGCCAGGTCATTATCGTAGCGCCCCACCGCAGACAACGGGTCGCGCCGGGATGATGCCGAAAGTGCATCAATGCAGCGGCCCGTGTGGCGTGCACAGCCATGCGCATGATGTTGCGCGTCAGTCATCGGTGCCAGTGTCCGATAACAATGCCTTCTGGGGCGCGCTGGGGTGCTCGTGCTTTGCGTTTTAAGATGGTGCGCTGTTTTGAGACGTAGCAGCGCGATTTATCGTGCTGTTAGGGCACCAGGCCAAAGCCCTGTTTGCCGTTCTTTTTAATGCTATACATGGCTTCATCGGCGCGCATCAGTGCGTCGTCGAAGCTATCCTGCACCTGTACCTGCGCAATCCCAATCGATGCGCCAATTTCTGCCGTGCCATTCCCCAGTTCGAACGGTGTGAGGGCGGCATCCAGCAGAGTCTGAGCCATGATTCTCACCTTAGGGAAGTCGATCAAAAACGGCATCAACAGCACAAACTCATCACCGCCAATACGACCAATCACCACCGAAGACAGCACCGCATCCCGCATCCGCTGACTGAGCTGCATCAACACTTCATCGCCGCTGCGATGCCCGAGGGTGTCATTGACGTGTTTAAAGTTATCCAGATCGATATAAGCAAGGCACAGCGGCCCCTGCTTTTTCATCTGACTGAAATGGGTTTGCAGCGAATGACGGTTGGTAAGACCGGTGAGCGGATCATGATTCGCCAGCGTCGATAGCTGCGCTTCATAATTCTTCTCTTTGGTCATGTCGATATGCGTACCCGTCACCTTCAACGGGTTGCCCTGCTCGTCCCATTCGCTGACGCGTCCACGATCCAGCACCCAGGTGATGGTGCCGTTTTTCGCCACCATGCGATGCAACGCTTCGTAATAAGGAGCACGGCCTTCGATATGGTCGTAGAACGCTTTCAGCACCTCATCCGCATCTTCGGGGTGCAGATGCTCGCGCCACACTTCAAACTTCGCGTTCAACTCTTTCGGCTGGAAGCCCAGCATCGCTCCCCAACGTCGGTTAAAAATCACCAATTTGCCGCTGGGGATATCCAGTTGCCACAGGCACAGCCCGGTGCCGTCCAGCGCTGCGCTCAGCTTATTGCGGGCGTCATGCGCTATACGCTTGAGTCGCGCATTATGCTTTTTCAGGTTCTGAATCTGCTGGAGCAGCGCTTCATCGGACATAATTCACGGACGGCGAGCAAATAAGGTTTATTGTGCCTGCCAGGAATATTCTGTAAATGCCCCAATTGAAAAGCCGATCAGTGGCGTTTAATCGCCATAAAATCAGATGTTATACCGTTCCGCTTGCTGATTAGCAGCAAACCACGCTGTTTTTAACTATTTCTGGTAGTGAATGAGACATATCTGCGACCGGATTAAGATTGCATTTTGGGCTGGTGCGGTTTATCCGTGGTCGCCAGCGCGCGGCCAACGGATAAATTGTGTTCTGTGACACGGATCAAGGGTTATCAGCAGCAGGGTGCTGTCATCATGAATACTAGAATGGTAGCTTAGCAGTTATCACAGAAACACGATGACGGTGGATGACATTATGCAGCTGACAATGCGTTGGTTTGGTCCGAAAGAAGATAAAGTTTCGCTGGAATATATTCGCCAGGTGCCGGGCGTGCGTGGCATCGTCGGTGCGCTCTACGATGTGCCAGTGGGTGAAACCTGGCCGAAAGATAAGATCAAAGCGCTGGTCGATCAGGCACATGCTGCGGGCCTGACCGTGGAAGTGATTGAGAGCGTCAACATTCATGACGACATCAAAATCGGCCTGCCAAGTCGCGACCAATATATTGAGAACTACAAGCAAAGCATCCGTAACCTGGCCGAAGTCGGGGTGAAGGTGATTTGCTACAACTTCATGCCGGTGTTCGACTGGATGAAGACCGAAATGAATTACGTGTTGCCGGATGGCTCCATTACTATGGCGTTCGAGAAGAAAGGTATCGATAAAAGTCTCGACGAAGTGGTGAAAGAGGTACTGGCCAGCTCCAACGGTTTTGTTCTGCCTGGCTGGGAACCGGAGCGACTGGCCAAAGTGCAGGAGCTGTTTGCTAAATATGAAGGGGTGGATGACGCAAAACTGCGTGAAAACCTGGCATATTTCCTGAAAGCGGTGATCCCGGTGTGTGAAGAGGTGGGTGTGAAGATGGCGATCCACCCGGATGATCCACCGTACTCGATCTTCGGTCTGCCGCGCGTGGTCAAAAACCGCGACGATCTCGACTGGATCTGTAATGTGGTCGATTCACCAGCCAACTGTATTACCCTGTGTACCGGCTCGATCGCTGAAGATCCGCAGAACGATGTGTATGCGATTCTGGCCGAATTCTCACGCCGCAAACGCATCCCGTTTGCCCATGTGCGTAATATCAAAATCATTCAGGACAAGGATTTCTATGAATGCGCACACCCCACCGAGTATGGCTCGCTGGATATGTATCAGGTGCTGAAGGCGATGTACGACAATGGTTTCGACGGCTATATCCGTTCCGATCATGGTCGCTTTATCTGGGGAGAAACCGGCCGCCCGGGTTATGGTTTGTATGACCGCGCACTGGGCACCACCTACCTGCTGGGACTGTGGGAAGCGCTGAGTAAGCGTTGATCCTTTTGTACTGACATGCGCGATAAATCGCGCCGCTACACAATGTTCCGTGCTGTAGCGGCGCGATTTATCGCGCAGTTTTGTTTAAACGCCCAGCGCCTCTACCTGCTCAATCGCTGCCCACAGCGTTGCAGGCGTCAACGTAACCGGCAAATAATGAATCGATTCTACCGGACGCAGCGTGTGCTGAATAACACGATCGACCTGATCGCGCTGGCGGATATCCACGTCCAACTGCGCCAGCGTGGTGGGTAAATCGAAGCGTTTATAGGCGGCAATCAGTTGCCGGGTGATGTCGTGTTGCCCCAGTAACGCGCTCTGCACCAGAATCCCATACGCAACTTTCGTGCCGTGCAGGAACGCTGCCGTTTGTGGCAGGGTCGTTAAGCCGTTATGCACCGCATGTGCCGCCGCAATCCGTGTATAGCGCTCACCAAGTCCCCCGACCATGCCGCCCCCGGCGACAATCGCGTCCACCACATCGCGGAACGCCAGCGTCAGTTGCTGCGCACGCTGGTCGCTGAGCGCGGCGGCGCTTTTCTCCAGCAAGACATCACGCAGCGTCTGCGCCACATCCAGCCCGAGCCGTACCGTCAGCGGCAGGGTTTCTGGCTGCGGTGCCAGTACCACCGCCTCGTACCACTTCGCCAGCGTATCGCCGATGCCCGCCTGCAAATAACGCGCTGGTGCCTGCAAGATGATCTCCGGTTCCAGCAACAACAGATGGTTGGCGTGGGGAAAGATTTCAAAATGCAGCGCTTCGCCTGCCTCGTTATACCAGACGGAAAGCGGCGTCCAGGCCGCGCAGGTGGCGGCGATGGTCGGTATCGTCACCACCGGCAAATTCAACCGATGCGCCAGCGCTTTGGCGGTATCCAGCACCGTACCGCCGCCGACGCCAATCACCACCTGACGATCGTTGCCTGCCCGTTGCGCCAACCGCGTGACCTCATGCGCGCTGCAATGGCCGCCAAAGATATCAACAATCGCCCCTGGCAACGTCAACGGCTCCAGCCAGTGCCGTGCCGCTGCCAGTGCCTGGCGCCCACCCACCCAGATGGCATGGCGCAGCTGATCTTCGCTGTAGTAATCACGTAGTCGGGCAATGGCGCCGGGATGTGAGTAGTAGTTGGCCGGGCCGGGTACGACCTGAATCGGATGTTCGCTCATAATGGGGTTTCCCTGAAAAAGAAACCGTTATCGTCAACCTCCGCTGCCTGCAAAGCTAATGATTTATCTGGCATTACTTATGCCTTTTCCTTGATTGCCAACCTTACGCGGAGGATGAAAAATCCGCACAGATCGCCCGCTTACCACAATAAAAATCGGCGGCGCGCCACCTGCTTATCATTCATCACCATTCGGGGAAATTGCATGAAATCATTGGCCGTTACGTTGTTATCGCTGAGCCTGATCAGCAGCTTTGCCAGTGCCGCGCAAACGTTGGCACCGCTGCCTGCGGCGTTGGCAAATCATCAGGGACCGATTCGGGTGGCAGTGATCCGCAATCTGGGTTCCGACGATAACACCACCCAGTTTGTCGCCGGAGCCATCCAGCAGGGTAAACAGTTGGGCTTTAAAGTCAGTACCTTCCTGAGTCAGGGCGACGATGCGCGTTTTCAGGACTTTGTGAATCAGGCGATCAGCCAGAAATATGACGGCATCATCCTGTCACAGGGACGCGCGCCCTACTCCACCGAGTTGGTGAAACGTATTCATGACAGCGGCATTGCGCTGTCCGTTTTTGATACATCGGTGGATAACACGCCGCCGGGCGTTACGGTGACGCAGCAGGATGACGCGTCACTGACACAACTATCGCTGCAACCGTTAATCAAAGACTTCAACGGCAAAGCCAACATCATCAAATTGTGGGTGGCGGGCTTCCCGCCGATGGAGCGCCGTCAGGCTGCCTGGGCGGAGATCAAGAAAGCCAATCCCGGCATTCATGAACTGGAGTCCGTAGGCGCGGTTTCTGCCGATGTGCAGGGCGATACCGCCAACAAAGTCGGTGCGCTGCTGGCGAAATACCCGAAAGGGAAAATCGATGCCATCTGGGGTACCTGGGATGCCTTCAGCCAGGGTGCCTATAAAGCCTTGCAGGAGAATGGACGCACTGAAATCAAACTCTACAGCATCGATATCTCCAACGGTGATTTGCAGTTGATGCGCGAAAAAAACAGCCCGTGGAAGGTCAGCGTGGCAGTCGATCCCCGGCTGATTGGTGCCATCAATATGCGCCTGATTGCGTATAAACTGGCGGGTGAAGCCACTCCGGCCAGTTATGACTTTAAAGCTTCGGCTATCCCACAATCGTTGGTCACCGGCCAACCCGGCGCGGCCAACGTGGCAGCTTTGCAAAAAGTGATCCCCGGCTGGGGCCAGAGTAACGATTTTGTCGCGCCGTGGTTTGCCACCCTGGCCGCCAAAGCGCAATGAGGTCAGCCATGACAACCTCACTCCCCACCCCGGAATACAGCCGCAACATGCGGCTGATTGGGCACAGCGTTCAGGACGGACGCCCGGATGGCGTGCAGGTGATGGTGCATCGCGGTTTTGCTTACGTCGGCCATATGGTGTCACAAGGCTTTAGCGTGATTGACGTACGCGATGCGCGCCAACCCAAAACCGTCAACTATGTCGCCGCGCCACCCGGTACCTGGAATGTGCATTTGCAGGCCCATGACGACCTGTTGCTGGTGATCAACGCGCGTGATCTGTTTGCTGATGTGCGTTTCGCGGATGAAAAGGTCTACTACACCCGCGCGGTTGGCCAGACCACGGCGGATATTCAGGAAACAAGCTGGCAATCCGGGCTGCGCATTTTTGATATTTCCTCACCGGCGCAGCCGCGTGAAATCGCCTTTCTCGCGCTCGATGGCATTGGCATCCATCGTATCTGGTATGTTGGCGGGCGCTGGGCCTATGTATCTGCGCTGATTGCGGGTTTCAGCGATTATATTTTGCTGACCATTGATTTAGCCGATCCGCAACGCCCTGCCGTCGCCGGACGCTGGTGGCTGCCGGGCATGCATACCGCTGGCGGTGAAACGCCTGACTGGCCGGAAGGGAAACGTTATGCATTGCACCACGCGATTATCAGCGGCGATACCGCTTATGGATGCTGGCGCGATGGCGGGTTGACGCTGCTGGATGTCAGCGATCGCAGCGCGCCGCAACTCATCAGCCATCGCAACTGGAGCCCTCCCTTTGGCGGAGGCACTCATACCGCGCTGCCGTTACCGGCGCGCGATCTGTTGGTGGTGCTGGATGAAGCGGTGCTGGATAACCAACAAGATGGCGAGAAGCTGATTTGGTTGTTTGATATCCGCGAACCGGCCAACCCGGTGAGCATCGCCACCTTCCCGCAACCTGATGAACGCGATTATGTGGCAAAAGGGGCGCATTTTGGCCCGCATAATTTGCATGAGAATCGACCCGGCAGCTTTGTTAGTGACACGCTGATTTTTGCCACTTACCAGAATGCTGGCGTGCGCGCATACGACATCTCCAATCCGTATCAACCCAAAGAAACGGGCGCACTGGTGCCCGCACCACCTGCACGCATGATGGACACCCGGCCCGATCGCCCACAGGTGATTCAGAGTTGTGATGTGTTTGTCGATGCGCAGGGGATAATCTACAGCACCGATTACAACGGTGGGTTATCGATTATTGAGTATCTGGGGTAGCCAACTTTTCTGCGCGATAAATCGCGCCGCTACGGAATGTTCGATAGTTTGTAGCGGCGGGATTTATCGCGCGACAGAGAGGGCTATGGCGCGGTAATCACCACCGCCACACGCCGGTTCTGCGCACGTCCCTGGGCGTTGTTATTGCTGGTCACCGGATATTTCTTTCCTAAGCCACGCGTTTCAATGTTGCTGCGCGGCAGCGATGCCCCCTCAGCCCACTGCGTTGCCACCGCGTTGGCGCGCTTCAGTGACAGCTGTTCGTTGTAACTGTCGGTGCCGTAATTATCAGTGTGACCATCAATACGCAAATGCTCAATACCGGTCGCGGCCAGATTGGTCGCCATACGGTTAATGGTAGTTTTACTTTCTGGCGTCAGTTCTGACTCATTGATACCGAACAGAATTTTGTCAGACATCCCCAGTCCCCAGCCTTCGGCATTCGGGCTGAAGCCCTCCTGACGCATAGCCGCAATTTGCTCGTCCGTGAAGGTTCTTTTTGACTGACATCCGGCGCAAGCAATGATGCACAAGAGAAGGAAAGCTTTAATTTTCATCCTGATACCTTTGTAATCCCTTTATTTTTGTACATGTGCATATCTGCACGTTCAAGAATCGAGGTCACAGAATCACCGTGTTGCGACCAGGCATAACCAATCGTCACGGACGTGGTGATATTGACGCCTGCCGAAATGGCGATCTTTTGCGTGATACTCGTTTCAATCCTGGTGGTGAGCTGCTGCAACTCCTCTTCACTGGTCATACTGGTGATCAAAATAGCAAACTCATCGCCTCCCAGACGCGCCACCAGGTCACTCTTCGTCACCAGGCCAGAGAGTCGGGAAGCGATGCTTTGCAGCACTTCATCGCCTGCGGCATGGCCCCAGGTGTCGTTAATGCTTTTGAAACGATCACCATCCAGAAACAACAGCACGAAATTTTCCTGCGCCAGTTGCTGATCCAGCAGTTGATTCAGTTTGCTGATAAATGCCGTCCGGTTTGCCAGCCCGGTCAATGGATCTTTCAGCGCTTTAGCCGCCAGTGACTTATTATCCCGCAGCAGTGAAGCTTTCAGGGTTTGCATCTCTGCCAGCAACGAGTTGAGGTCCTCGGAGAACACCTGAAACTCTTTGGTGGAACTGCCAGAAATACGTGGGGAAAAATCCCCGGAACGGATGACATAATGAATGGTGCTGGTGATATTTCTGAAGGAGGCAAGAATGCCACGATGCAAAAGCTCACTGACCAGAAACGAAACAATAAAAACGAAAATCATGCTACAGGACAGAATAATGACTGAGTATTCAATGAAATCAGCCACATTGGTTACGGTCCCCGACAGCGTCAGCGTCCCCACCACAGCATCTTCATGGGTTACATTCACCGTTAAAGGTTCGGCATAGATCCATTGGCGCAGCAGGCGCTGAAACCGGCTATCGTCATTGGTCGTATCCTGCCAGTCCACTAACACCGTTTGTTCCGACGAGACCAGTTTTGCCGCAGAGAACATCCCCTGCGAACCCAGCAGTACCACTTTTTTCTTCGCGTCATAGCTGTCTTCAAATACGGTGGCCGCAGTCAGGCTGGTACTTAACGTATTCGCGATAAGTTCGAGATTTCTTTTCTCATAACTTTTAATAAACAACATGGAGGTGGAAAAAAGTAATAACCAGCACAGCAGTAAAATAACCGCAGCATTGATGGTACTGATTTTGCGTAACTTATTCCGTATAGATGATTTTTCTGTTTTTATATCTTCGAATTTCATCTTACTGACTTCCTTTGCGAGACAGTAACAACACTTCTGAATTTACTTTCACACCGCTCCGGGCCAGTGAATCGAGATTGACAGAAAACACCGTTTTATCCTGATGGAAAATAAGGCAAAAAGCCGCGCCAATGGTACATTCCGGGTTAGTTTCAGCAATCGCCAGAACGGGTCTGTTGCTGATTTGCTCCAGCAACTGTGCCTGCTGCTGCGGGGACTGAGCGCCAAAATACACGGCATCACACTGCGCGGTTAACAGATCATTCTCGCTGACGAGATAACTCACCGTATAGCCATTGCCCGTCTGGGTTGACGGCAAAGAGAGATGCTGTGAAGAAGGCAGCACACAGAGTTTCGGCAGACGTTCCAGACCCGGCCAATGCGTAAAGCTGATAATCCCGCTGACAATGCGATTCGCAGCGTCGTCTTGTGCAGCGACGGCACGCGAGGGCATTAAAATAAACAGGAAGATACAAGGGAGAGAGATAATGAACATCCTGGTCAGGGTAATAACCGACATAAAGGAATGCATTCCACTCGGGATGCGGAGTTTTTCTGATTTTATTGGCATACATCCATCCCTGAAGGTTATGGGTAAAATTTTACCATCGTCGTCGAAATATGAATAGATCCCGGCCATTACCCTAAGAGAAATAACGCAGAACTGGGGCAAATTGTACCGGGTATTGTGGCGAAGGTTTGGTAATTATTGGTCCTGACAGCAAACAAAATATAATGATTAAATGGATCGATTTATAATATTAAAAAATAAATTTTTCATGTAGTTAATGACAAAAAACAGATCCATTTTAAAATTTATAAATGCCGAAAAGGACAGTTTCCCGCGATTTTATCGGATTTTTCTGCCTCACCAACGAAAACCGCCAGTCACAAATGACTGGCGGTTTCGGCGTTAGCGCTTAATCAATGCCCGCAGTATGTAACCAGTAATGCGCGGATTCTCCTGCAAACGTCGGGTGCTGTAACCATACCAGTCGGCACCATAGGGCACATACACCCGCACAGCAAAACCGAGGGCATGCACTCTGGCACGTAGGGTTTCACACACACCCAGCAGCATCTGAAATTCAAAAGCATCAGGCGCAACATGTTGCGCTTTTGCCAGGGCAACCACCGCGTCAATCAACGCTTCGTCATGTGTCGCGACACTGACAAACAGCCCTTCAGCGAAGCAGCGCTTAACGTGAGCGAGGTAATGGGGATTGATCGCCGAGCGGTCCCGACTGGCTTCAGCCACCAGGAACTGCGGGTCTTCCTGATATACGCGCTTCGCACTGCGCTTCATCATTCAGTAACCCTAAAGCCGAAGGTTTAATCGATAATTCAGCGTCAAGATTATTGGCAGCAATAGCGGCAATAGCCGTGGCATAGGCGGCGTTCATCGCATCGGCTTCAGCAGCAGAAGTGGCAGATTCGCCCAGCACATCCAGCGTCACGCCAAACCCGGCACGATTCAGGTTTTGAATGACCTGCAACGCCTCTTCCAGGGTGGAACCGGCCAGATAACGCGTGGACAAACGCTTAACGATAGCGCGTGGAATAAAAGGCAGACTACGGGCAACTAACACATCAATAAAATGCATTTTCTGGTTCTCAGACAATAGATTACCTGATTCAGCACAACATGCGCAGAATCCGGGCACAAACGTGTCTCCCGATACTTTAAGCATCGGTCACGCATCAGATGAGCAATGACCGCGCGTTACGCGCGTAGCTCAGAGGTGTGCAGTTGTCAGAGGAGGCCAGGCAGCAGCATTCACAGTGCAATGTTTCCTGTCAGGTCATTGGAACAAAGAAGGCTGGCAGATTGCGCGAATTTGCTGTGTTCTGTCAACCCGGCTGATTGCCCTGATTGTTATAGGGGGATAAATTTAATTGGTTACTAATTTAAACGTTATTTAACAGATATTACCAATGAAAAAAAACCTTATTTTATTTTCTGATATGTCAGTTTGAAAATTTAAAAACCCCTATAAAACAACACAAAGGATAAATTTAAACGAAGCGACGATAAAAATTACCCACTTCCACTTGTGCAAAACAAATAATTATCAACTATAGATATGATTCACTAAAAAATCCCCCGCTGTTTATACCCTAAATAACACGAAATGGAGGGTGTATGGCTACGCCTGAAAGTAAGAAAGTTGGATTAGTGCCTGTAACATTAATGGTGGCTGGCAATATCATGGGTTCCGGCGTTTTTCTGTTGCCCGCCAGCCTTGCCAACACCGGTGGCATCGCCATTTACGGCTGGCTGGTGACCATTATTGGCGCGCTGTCATTATCGATTGTCTATGCCAAAATGTCCTCGCTCGATCCCAGCCCTGGTGGCTCTTATGCTTATGCCCGACGCGCTTTTGGTCCATTTTTAGGCTACCAGACCAACCTGCTTTATTGGCTGGCCTGTTGGATTGGTAATATTGCGATGGTGGTGATAGGTGTCGGATATTTAAGTTATTTCATCCCGGCATTAAAAAACCCACTGGTACTGACCTTTACCTGTATTGCGGTTCTTTGGTTGTTCGTGATTTTAAATATTGTTGGCCCACGGATGATTACTAAAGTGCAGGCTGTTGCCACCGTGTTGGCATTATTTCCTATTTTGGCCGTCGCCATCTTTGGCTGGTTTTGGTTTAGCGGTGCCACTTATATGAGCGCGTGGAATGTCAGCGGACAGGGTACGTTTGGCGCCATCCAAAGTACCTTAAGCGTGACGCTCTGGTCATTTATTGGCGTCGAAAGTGCCTCAGTGGCAGCCGCCGTGGTGGAGAATCCCAAACGTAACGTACCGATAGCCACCCTTGGCGGAGTGCTGATTGCGGCAGTGTGCTATGTCCTTTCCACCACAGCGATTATGGGCATGATACCCAATGCTGATTTGCGCGTGTCCGACTCGCCCTTTGGCGATGCGGCACGCATGGCACTGGGGAATACCGCGGGTGCACTGGTGACCTTCTGTGCCGCCGCAGGTTGTCTGGGATCGTTAGGTGGCTGGACCCTGCTAGCCAGCCAGACCGCGCAGGCCGCCGCCAATGATGGTCTCTTCCCGCCGATATTCAGCAAAACCAATAAACAGGGCGTACCGGTCGCCGGGCTGGTGATTCTCGGCATTCTGATGACGATATTTCAGCTGACCACCATTTCCCCCAATGCCACCGCCCAGTTCGCCCTGGTTTCTTCCGTATCGGTGATTTTTACCCTTGTCCCTTATCTCTACACCTGCGCCGCCCTGCTGCTGGTGGGACATGGTCATTTGGGTAATCAACGTCCTGCCTATGCTGGCATCACCCTGCTCGCGTTCCTGTATTGCATCTGGGCAGTGGTGGGTTCTGGTGCCCAGGAAGTCATGTGGTCCTTTGTCGCCCTGATGGTGATCACCGCGATGTATACCATCAACTACAACCGCCGCCATAAAAACCCCTATCCCCTTGATGCCAAGCCGCAGAACGACTAAACAAGGAGTCAACGATGTTAGATATGAGCCAACATAAGAAACGCACCGTGCTGGTGGTAGACGACAGCATTGTTGCCCCCAATACCACCGGTGGTCGCGCTGTGCTGGAGCTGATTGAAGCACTGGAAGAGAACAATCTGGCGGTCATTGGCTCAGCCAGTTTTACCGATGCCGTCGCCACCATCATGTCTGATTCATCGGTGTGTTGCGTGTTTGTCGACTGGACCTTAGGTAAAAATGACGACGATACCCACCGTGAGGCCTTTACTCTGTTGCAGACCATTCGTCAGCGCAATCGTGAAGTGCCGGTATTACTGATGGCTGAACACTCCTGCATCGATTCACTCAATCTCGATGTCCTGCAACTGGTGAATGAATTCGTCTGGATGCTGGAGGATACCGCGGAATTTATTGCCGCCCGCGCCATCACGCTGATTGATCGCTATTTTGACCGCCTGCTGCCCCCCTTTACCAAAGCGCTGTTTAATTACACCCAGCACTCCCCGGAATATTCATGGGCAGCGCCGGGGCATCAGGGAGGGATTGCCTTTACTAAAACCGCCGTGGGCCGTGAGTTTTATGACTTTTTCGGTGAAAACCTGTTCCGCACCGATACCGGTATTGAACGCGGTTCTCTGGGTTCGTTGCTGGATCACGCCGGACCAATAAAAGACTCTGAAGCCTATGCCGCACGGATATTTGGCTCGCATCAAAGCTATTCAGTGCTGAACGGCACCTCCGGTTCCAACCGCGCCATCATGGCAGCCGTGTTGGGCGATAAAGAGTTCGCCCTGTGCGATCGCAATTGCCACAAATCGATCGAGCAAGGATTGGTGATGAGCGGTGCGATCCCGGTCTTCTTCGTACCAACACGTAACCGCTTCGGCATTATTGGCCCGATCCCCCGGCGTCAATTCGAACCTGCCGCCATCCGGGAAAAAATCAAACATCATCCGTTTGCTGAACTGGCAGTTCACGATAAGCCGGTGTACGCGGTGGTCACCAACTGCACCTACGACGGTATGTGCTATCACGCCAGCGTTGCGGAGGCGCTGTTGGCCGAGAGCGTTGATCAGATCCACTTCGATGAAGCCTGGTATGCCTATGCCCGCTTCAATCCATTCTATAAAGATCGCTTCGCGATGCGCGGCGATCCCGCCGATCACGATCCTTCCGGACCGACGGTGTTTGCCACGCATTCAACGCATAAATTACTTGCGGCACTGTCGCAGGCATCGTGGATTCATGTGCGCAACGGCAAAAAGCCGGTCGAGCATTCGCGTTTTAACGAATCCTATATGTTGCAGGCTACCACTTCCCCGCTCTACGCCATCATCGCCGCAAACGAAGTTGGTGCCGCCATGATGGACGGTAAGCAAGGGGAAACCTTGACCCAAGAGGTGATTAACGAAGCGGTCGATTTTCGCCTCGCGTTGGCAAAGGTCAATGCGACCTACAAATCTCGTGGAGAGTGGTTTTTCGCCCCGTGGAACGCGACCGAAATCACCGATGCCGCCAGCGGTAAACGCATTCCGTTTGTTGATGCTTCACGCCAACAGTTGGTTAGTGATCCCAACTGCTGGGTACTGAAACCTGGCGAAGCCTGGCACGGTTTTGGCGATCTGGAGGAGGAATGGTGTCTGCTGGACCCCATCAAAGCCGGCATTTTGTGCCCCGGAATGGGTGATGATGGTGAAATGCAGGCAAGTGGTATCCCTGCTGCGATGCTGACGGCCTTCCTGAGCCAGCATGGCATTGTCCCTTCACGTACTACTGACTTTATGGTGTTGTGCCTGTTTTCGGTTGGTGTGACCAAAGGAAAATGGGGCACGCTGATTAACGTTTTGCTGGAATTTAAGCAGCATTATGATGCCAATACGCTGCTGGTAAGCTGCCTGCCTGACCTGGTTGCTGGCCATGAAGATCGTTACGGCAAAATGGGCCTGAAAGATATTTGTGATGAGATGTTCGCTTATATGCGCACCAGCCAGATGGATCGCCTGCAATCGGAAGCCTTTGGCAAGCTGCCACAACCGGTGACACTACCGCGTGACGCGTTTCAGAAGCACATGGCTGGTCATTGCGAGCAGTTACCGCTGACGCAACTGGCCGGACGAACCTCCGCCGTCGGCGTTATACCCTATCCTCCCGGTATCCCAATCGTGATGCCTGGGGAAAGCTTTGGTGAAGCAGACGGCCCGTGGCTCAGTTATATCCGCAGTATTGCCGAATGGGGCGAACGCTTTCCAGGCTTCGAGAAAGAGCTGGAAGGCGCGGAAATGAAAGACGGTGTTTATCACATCTGGGTATTAAAGCCGTAGCAGTGAATCATGCCTGGTCGGTGTAACGACCAGGCAATCCTTCGCCACATCTGAGTGCGACCAGGAATTATCTTGGTCATCCATTCCACTATCTGATTTCAAAATATTTCAACAGCCACAAGAATACCGGGACTACATCTCAATGGAATGAAAAATCGTGAAGTTAAATCAATTAGCTATGGGGATCACCCTGGCACTTTCCCCGCTGCTGCTTACAGGTCATGCAAGCGCCAGCAGCTCTCCGTGGTGGGAAGAATTTAGCAGCAATGCCGGGTTTATTGAGGCGCTGCCGCATATTGGCACCAGCCTGGAAGAATTACGTCAGGATACGGAGAAAGGACTTCGAGATTCGTTCGATAGCCGCACACCTTTGTTCTGGCTGAAACGAACGATGGAGATGTACCCTCCCGGGTTCCCGGATCGTTACAATATGCCGGTGGCCCACCATGAAACCAAAGATTGGATCAACGCGCCTTATGCCACCATGGGTCGTGGTATTTTCTTTTTTACCCGAACCTTTGGCGAAGCCGGGCAAAATATCACCGTGAGTGTTGGCAATATCCCTGCGGGCGCAAAGTGCTATGCGGCGACTGGGCGTGAGTTTGCGGATAAAGATGCCATGTATCTGGATCAACAACAATTAACCGCGCAAAGCGACAACACCTACACGTTTAAAAAATCCGGCGTTTTATTATTAGGCTGTGGTGATCCGGATAAACAACAAGTGAGCGAATTTGTTCCCTTTAAAATAAATGGCGGCAGCAACAGCCATTTATTTATTTTAGGGCAGAGTCGCCAAAGTGATTGGGCGGGAAGTAAAACGGTTGCAGGTAAATTTGGTTTTGCGCTCTTATATGACGGGCATGCAAACACGGTAGTTCCGAACAGAATCGCACAGCAAACTGATGAAATGGTTGGCAAAGTATTGGGTGACAACCTGCGTGTCGCGGCGCTGTACGAAAAGATCAATGGTATGGATGGCACAGAATATCTGTTCACCTCCCCCAGGGGTTCGATGTTCACGAATTACGATAACTGTTGCTTCGCGGATTATCGCAACGGTTATATCGGTGTCGGCTTCCATGCCAATCGCATGAATGATAAGAACGGCGATAACTGGGGAGTCTGGCATGAAATTGGTCATGAGTACGAGCCGATTAAAGAGGCATTTAGTACCTTCTCTGAAATCCAGGTTAACCGCTATTCCATTGAAGCCTGCCAAATGTTTAAGGGTCGCGAAGTTCCCCTGAACCAGTGCCATGTCGATATTTCTCCTGAAGAGGGTATCTGGGACAAGCAGGCAGTGGCTAACTTTATTGCTTCCGGCATGCATTATCCAGATTACAGCGCCATTAATAACCTCTGGAAGCAACTCAACTTCTTTTCACGTTTACGCTTCTCGTATGGTGAAGATTTCTTCCCTCATGTTAACCAAAGGCGTTTGAAGGCAATTCAGCAGGCACCAGGCACTACCATCGCAGAAAAGACCGATTCCGTTATAGGTTCAAAACAAAAGGTCATCGACTTTAGTGTGGTGGCTTACAGCCAGGCTGCCGGGCAGGATTTGCGCCAGTACTTCACGCAGTGGGGACTGAATTTCAGCGCCCAGGCTGGACAGAAAGTTGCTGATCTCAAACTACCACAACCAGGTGAAGAGCAAGGCGAGCAGCCGGCACCCCAGGTGAATCTGAGTCGGGACAACATCGTCGCTGTCGCAACTTACAACAATGGTTTTGGTTATAGCGTCACCGCCAGCAGCGACCAGAATGATGTCAGCTATCAATGGAAGCGCATTGATGGCGATGCGCGTATCTACACCAAAACCAACAACACCGCGACAGTGGAGGTGGTGATTCCTAAGAATGTGGCTAACGTCTCTACGCGTTTTGAAGTTACGGCGAGCAGTAAGCACGGAAGCGACAGAAAAACGCTGACCGTCTCCGCCATCGCGCCAGCAGTCGACATTATCGGCCCGGTAAGTATGGATTCGACTTCACCGGTTCAACTGGAGGCGCAGGCTAACTTTGAACAAGCCAGTTATGACTGGTCACTGTTAAAAGGCAACCAGGTTGTTACCGCAGGAATTGACCAACATGGGCAGGTGAAATCCGGTCTGGAAGCCGGTAGCTACACCGTAAAAGTGACCGCAACCAGTGTCGCAGGTGCACGCACCGCCTCACAAAACCACACCATCAATGTGACTACGCCGGTACAGAATAGTGATCAGGCATTTGTCACCGCTGCGAAGCTGAAGATGATTGCCAATGACAAAGGTGAAAACATGGTCTTTAGCGGCGGCGTCTCCTCTGACGTCACCGCAACCAGCACCCCGTCTTATCGCTGGACCTTACCCGCTGTTGCTCACGGTGGCACTAACGGCTGGGCTAACCAAAGTTTCACGGTGACAAAAACCACTCAGCCACAAACCCTGAAGGTTAAAGTGACCGTCACCGCAGGTAACCATAGTCGCGATCTGGAGGAGGAAATTACGGTTCCGGCTATTGCGAACGGAGGTAGCGATTACCCAGCCTGGGTGTATGGCACCCGTTATGCGAAAGGTGATGTGGTGAAACATGACGGTAAGTTGTTTGAGTGTACCGTTGCCGGCTGGTGCAGCCAGACGGGCCAGTGGTCACAGATGCATTATGAGCCAGGTAAAGGAATCAGTTGGACTCAGGCGTGGAAATACCATTAATCCTTGCTGATTCGTTGCCCTGAGCAAAAGGTTTGTTCTGGCCCAAAAAGCAAAAACCCAGCCATAAGGCTGGGTTTTCTGAATTTTGGTGCCCGAACCCGGAATCGAACCAGGGACACGGGGATTTTCAATCCCCTGCTCTACCGACTGAGCTATTCGGGCAACGGGGCGCATTAAACCCTAACCAGCCCGTACCGTCAAACGCTTTTCAGCGAAATGCAACTGACTGCCGTCTTTTGCAGCAACCAACGGACTAAGTGGTAAAAATTCATGTCCAGTCACGCTTTTTCGGTGGATTTTTAATCGATCGCGCCGATAACCGAACTGATACCATACCAATAAAATAAGGTTCACCATGTTTACCACTATCACATCAGGCATTCTGTCACGTTTGGCGTGGCAGCGGCGCAGCCATCCCTCAGCCACGCTTAACGCGTTGCATGATGCTATCGCCATCATCGAGTTCACACCGCAAGGACGTATCCTGACCGCCAATGACCTGTTTCTCAGTTGTATGGGATACACATTGGCGGAAATCGTCGGTCAACATCACAACATGTTCTGTACGGCCGATCTGATCCAGTCACCCCAATATGGTGATTTTTGGCGGCGGCTGAATCGCGGCGAAGCCTTCAGCGATAAGTTTCTGCGGGTGGCTAAAAACAGCCGTCCCATCTGGCTGGAAGCCAATTATGTGCCGGTGCAGGATCGCAGCGGTCGGGTGATTAAAATCATTAAGCTGGCGACGGATATTACTGAGCATATTGTTGATGCCCAGGAACAACGCGCCATGACCACGGCCATTGAGCGCTCTATGGCCGTGATCGCCTTTAACCTGAAAGGTGAAGTGCTGCAAGCCAATGCTAACTTCCTCAACACCATGCATTATCATGCCGATGAGATCGTGGGTCGCCATCACAGCCTGTTCTGCACGGAGGAGCTACGTAACAGCCCAGAATATCAGCAGTTCTGGCAGAAACTGAATCGAGGTGAGTTTATTTCCGGCCAGTTTCAGCGCGTGAACAAACAAGGCAGCATCGTCTGGCTGCGTGCCACCTATAACCCGGTATTTAGTGAACACGGTGAGCTGTATAAAGTGGTGAAGTTTGCCACCGACGTCACGGCACAGGTGGAGAAGAACCAACAGGAGCGCAAGGCGGCCCAGCAGGCCTATCAAACCGCCCAACAAACCACGGAAAACACCCGACTTGGCGCAACGGTGATTGAGAACAGCGTGCAAACCATGCATGACCTTGCCAGTGAGCTTCAGGATATTTCCGGCGATATCCATAACCTGAGCAATTCTTCCGACCGTATCGGCGCGATTGTGGAAAGTATTCGCAGTATCGCAAATCAAACCAATCTGTTGGCGCTTAACGCGGCAATTGAAGCTGCGCGCGCCGGTGAACACGGTCGCAGCTTTGCGGTGGTCGCCAACGAGGTGCGAACCCTGGCGGCAAACATCAACCGCGCCACCAGCGAAATTGAGAGCAAGGTGCAGCAGAACCACCAACTGGCGGATAAGGCGTTGAAAGGGATTGAATCCAACCTGAAGCGCGCCGATCAGGGCGTTGTGCTGGCACAACAGGCTGGCGGCGTGATGACAGAAATCCGTGACAGTGCCGACGATGTCGTGCGTGCCATTAGCCACGTCACCAAGACGTTAAAAGGCGAGTAATCGGCACGACCCCGCTGACCTGGTGACACAGCGGGGTGGTTCCATTAATGAGCCGCAGGCGCGTTAGCGATATTCGCGGTCTCCAGCGGCACGGCTGGCGGCGGCAGGAAGATATGGTCGAGGATATTACGCATCACCGGCGCAGCGGTAATCCCTTCATTCCCGCCGTTTTCCAGAATCAACGCCACCGCCACTTTAGGATCGTTGAACGGCGCAAAGGCGGTGTAAAAAATATGGTCACGCAGGCGCGTCGGGATCATTTTCGCGTTGTAGACCTGGTTCTGCCGCAGGCTAAATACCTGTGATGTCCCGCTTTTTGCCGCTATGCCGTAAGGGGCGGTGTGGAAATATTTATAACCGGTGCCGTTAGGTGCATTCGCCATTCCAAACATGGCATGGCGTACCAGCGACCAGTAGGATGATTTCGGGTCGCCAATTTGCGGTTGCGGATCTTTTGGCGCATATGCCTGCTGGGTGGTGCCAAGCTGCACTTTCCCTAACAGATGCGGATTAATCACCCGACCATTGTTAATTAACGCCACCAACGCTTTTACCATCTGAATCGGCGTCGCAATCCAGTAGCCTTGTCCAATCCCCACCGAGACGGTGTCGCCCTGATACCAGCCCTTCTTATGAACTTTCTGTTTCCATTCGCGGCTCGGCAGCAGTCCGGCGTATTCTTCATTGAGATCGATACCGGTCGGTTTACCGTAGCCAAACTGGCTGAGCATATGGTGGATGCGGTCAATCCCCATCATAAACGCCACCTGATAAAAGAAGGTGTCCGCCGACTCCTCAATCGCGCGCGTCACATCCAGCATGCCGTGACCGCTTTTTTTCCAGTCGCGGTATTTACGATCGGTCCCCGGCAGCGTCCAGGTCGGCGCGCCAAAGAAGGTGGTTTGCGGGGTGATGACGCCAGTTAGCAGCGCCGACATCGCCATATAGGGTTTCACCGTTGAAGCAGGCGGGTAAAGGCCCTGGGTCACACGGTTAATCAACGGCAGGTTCTTATCCTGCAACAGGGTTTTATACGCCTGATAACTGATGCCTTTCACAAAGGGGTTCGGGTCATAGCTGGGGCTGGAAACCATTGCCAGCACGCTGCCATCATGCGGATCCTCAATCAGCACCGCCGCACGTTGCCCCACCAGTTGGCTCTCGACATACTGTTGCAGATGCAGGTCGAGCGTCAGATAGATATTTTTCCCGGCAACCGGCGGCACTTCTTTCAGGACGCGCACGATGCGGCCGTGGTTATCCACTTCGACTTCCTGATAACCGGTTTTGCCATGCAGAACCGATTCGTAATAGCCTTCAATGCCCTGCTTACCGATGTTGTGGTCAGCGGCATAGTTTTCACCCACGCCCTCTTCGTTCAGGCGTTTGTAGTCGTTATCGTTAATTTTCGACACGTAACCGACCACATGCGCCAGGTCAGCACCATAGGGATATTGGCGATCCTGGTAGGTATCGATACTCACGCCGGTAAAGCGGAATTGGTTGACTGCAAATCGCGCCACCTGCTCGTCAGTCAGTTCTTCTTTCAGCACCACCGGTTTGTAACGGCTGTTTTGCTTGAGGTTTTTCCAGAAGGTGTCGATCTCTTCCGGGGTTAAATCGACAATCGGCGTCAGCGCTGCAATGGTCGCCTTCATATCATCGATTTTGTAAGGGGTCAGCAGGATGTCGTACCAGGTGACATTACGCACCAGCGGAATGCCGTTGCGATCGTAAATCAGCCCGCGCGTCGGCGCGATGGGGATCATTTTGATGTCGTTTTCGTTGGATCGCGTCGCGTAGTAGCTGTGCTCATCCACCTGCAAATGGTAGAGGTTAACACCGAGGATAGTGAAACAGATCACCACCAACGCAAAGGCCACGATCGCGCGGCGAACAAACAGTTTCTCTTCGGCTTCGAAATTACGGAAATTCATCGGGGGGCTTTATCTCATCGTTAGCCCGCTAATGATAGGGAGTTCTCGCGTCAGAGCCAGCAGGAAGATGCACAAGCCTGGGTAAAAGTGTGACAGATGGTTTCACCCCTCACCCTAACCCTCTCCCGCAAGCGGGAGAGGGAACCGATCGAGCGTGTTTCTATCTCCCGCAAACGAGAGAGGCAACCGATCGAGCGTGTTTCTATCTCCCGCAAACGAGAGAGGCAACCGATCGAGCGTATTGCACGTCTCCCTCTCCCTCATGGGAGAAGCAACCGATCGAGCATATTGCACGTCTCCCTCTCCCTCATGGGAGAGGGCCGGGGTGAGGGTAACCTGGCGCAGAGGAATTAATCCCCCAGCAGCACCGACTCCAGCGCGATCTTAATCATATCGTTGAAGGTAGTCTGACGCTCAGCCGCAGTGGTCTGCTCGTGGGTACGGATATGATCCGACACGGTACAGATCGCCAGCGCTTTGGCACCAAATTCTGCTGCCACGCCGTAGATACCCGCCGCTTCCATCTCCACACCGAGGATGCCGTACTTTTCCATGACGTCGAACATCTGCGGGTCCGGGGTGTAGAACAGGTCAGCGGAGAAGATGTTACCAACGCGCGCGTCAACACCCAGAGCTTTAGCCGCATCAACGGCGTTACGCACCATGTCGAAATCGGCAATCGCAGCGAAATCGTGGTCTTTGAAGCGCATACGGTTCACTTTGGAATCCGTGCTGGCACCCATACCAATGACGATATCGCGCAGTTTCACATCCGCACGCACCGCGCCGCAGGAACCTACACGGATAATCTTCTTCACACCAAACTCGGTGATCAGTTCTTTGGCGTAGATCGAGCAGGATGGGATACCCATACCGTGGCCCATCACCGAAATTTTGCGACCTTTGTACGTCCCGGTGTAACCCAGCATGCCGCGTACGTTGTTCACTTCAACCGCATTTTCGAGGAAGGTTTCTGCAATGTGCTTCGCACGCAGCGGATCGCCCGGCATCAGAACCACGTCCGCGAAATCACCCATTTCTGCATTAATATGAGGCGTTGCCATCGTTATTTTCCTTATTAAAAATTGGTCGCTGTTTTACAGCATGCTTTTGCCGTAGTCCATGCTGGACAGGCCAAAATAGTGTGCGATTGTCTGGCCGATATCGGCAAAGGTATCACGATAACCCAGAGAGCCGGGTTTAACTTTCGGGCCGTAGATCAACACCGGAATATGCTCACGGGTATGTTCGGTACCGTGCCAGCTGGGGTCACAACCGTGGTCGGCGGTCAGGATCAGAATGTCATCCTCCTTCACCAGTTCCATCAGCTCAGGCAGACGACGGTCAAACAGCTCCAGCCCGCCAGCATAACCGGCGATATCGCGACGATGGCCCCAGGTCGAGTCAAAATCGACGAAGTTGGTGAACACAATCGACTGATCCGGCGCTTTCTTCATTTGCGCGATCGTGGCGTCGAACAATTCATCCAGACCGGTGGCTTTCACTTTTTGCGTGATGCCCTGCTGCGCGTAGATATCCGCGATTTTGCCCACGGAAATCACTTCGCCGCCCTTCTCATCCACCAGCTTTTTCAGCATGGTCGGTGACGGTGGTTCAACCGCGAGATCGTGGCGGTTGCCGGTGCGCTGGAAGTGACCGGCCTTGTCGCCAACAAACGGGCGCGCAATCACACGACCAATGTTGTAGCCACCTTCGGTCAGCTCTTCACGGGCGATTTCGCACAGCTCGTACAGCCGCTCCAGTCCAAACGTCTCTTCATGGCAGGCAATCTGGAATACCGAATCCGCCGAGGTGTAGAAAATCGGCTTGCCGGTTTTCATGTGCTCCTCGCCGAGTTGGTCAAGGATCACCGTCCCGGATGAGTGACAGTTGCCGAGGTAGCCTGGCAGATCGGCGCGTTGTACCAGTTTATCCAGCAGTTCCTGCGGGAAGCTGTTCTCCTTGTCGCTGAAGTAGCCCCAGTCGAACAGTACCGGCACACCGGCAATTTCCCAATGGCCTGACGGCGTATCTTTACCGGAGGAGAGTTCACTGGCGTAGGCATAGGCGCCGATAATTTCCGCACGCGGATCCAACCCTGGCGGGAAACGCCCGGTGGAGAGTTCAGCGGCTTTACCCAACCCCAGCGCGGTGAGGTTTGGCAAGTGCAGCGGACCTTCGCGGCCTTCATTGGCCTGGCCTGCAAAGCACGCTTCGGCGATATGGCCGAGCGTATCCGATCCTTCATCGCCGAACTTAGCGGCGTCTTTGCTGGAGCCGATCCCAAAGGAATCGAGCACCATAATAAAAGCACGTTTCATGCAAGTCTCCTGCGCAACTGCGCGATGACAAGTCAAAAAAAAGCGATCAGATCAGTATACCCGAATGGCTTCGGCCTGGCACGCAGCGGCGGCAACTATTCGCTGATGCGGCGATAAACCACCGGCGTCTCAGGCGGCGCAGTGTCACTCAGGGTGATGGCTGCTTTGACCGCAGCGGCAGCCTGCTGCCATTGCGCTTCGGTTGCGGCGTGGATTACCGCCAGTGGGCGTTGTGCATCAGCCTGCGCCCCAAGGGTAATCATTTCGCTCAGACCAACGCTGTAATCAATGGTATCGCTGGCGCGTTGACGACCACCGCCCAGTGCCACCACCGCCATGCCGAGGGCGCGGGTATCCATCGCGCTGACAATGCCCGGCTGGTCGGCATACACCGCTTTACTGAGCATGGCGGCAGGCAGGTAATGGTCCATACGCTGGATAAAGTCCGTCGGGCCTTGCTGCGCGGCTACCATACGGCCAAACACCTCTGCCGCCTGGCCGTTATCCAGCACCCGTTGCAGTTGCTGCCGAGCCTCGGAGTCATTTGACGCCAGCTTGCCGGATATCAGCATTTCACTGCACAGCGCCAGCGTCACCTCCAGCAGGCGGGGATTACGCGCTTCGCCGGTAAGGAACTGCACCGCTTCACGCACTTCCAGGGCGTTACCGGCGCTGGAAGCCAGCACCTGATTCATGTCGGTCAGCAGCGCGGTGGTTTTGCACCCTGCGCCATTGGCAACGCCGACAATCGCCTGTGCCAGGTTTTCTGAGGCTTCAAAGGTTGGCATAAAGGCACCGCTGCCCACTTTGACATCCATCACCAACGCATCCAGCCCTTCCGCCAGCTTTTTCGCCAGGATCGAGGCGGTGATCAGCGGGATCGAATCAACGGTGGCGGTGATATCGCGTGTCGCGTAAAAACGTTTGTCAGCCGGTGCCAGCGAGTTGGTCTGACCGATGATCGCCACCCCATTTTCTTTGATGATCTCGCGGAAACGATCATCGCTCGGGAAGATGTCAAAACCGGGGATCGCTTCCAGCTTATCCAGCGTGCCGCCGGTATGGCCAAGACCACGACCCGAGATCATCGGCACATAACCACCACAGGCGGCGATCATCGGGCCAAGCATCAGCGAAGTCACATCACCCACGCCGCCGGTTGAATGTTTATCGACAATTGGCCCGTTGAGGTTCAGCGCCTGCCAGTTCAACACCGTGCCGGAATCACGCATCGCCATCGTCAGCGCCACGCGTTCGGCCAGCGACATATCGTGGAACCAGATGGTCATCGCCAGCGCGGCGATTTGTCCCTCTGATACGCTGTTATCACGCACACCGTTGATAAAGAAACGGATCTCCGCTTCGCTCAACTCACGACCATCGCGTTTTTTGCGAATAATTTCTTGTGGCAGGAACAAGGTTGCCTCCCCGGCTGAAAATCGCGCGATAAATCGCGCCGCTACGAAAACAATTAATACCCAGCTTTGCTGGCGGTGGTGACATGGCCCAGCGTATTAAGCAGGCTCGCCAACAGGCTGGAAGCGCCAAAACGGAAATGGCGAGCATCCGCCCAACCCGCACCAAGGATATCGTCGGCCAGTTGCAGATAATGGGCCGCATCCTCTGCGCTGCGCACGCCACCTGCCGGTTTAAAACCGACCTGCTGCTGCACGCCTTTATCGCGGATCACGCTCAGCATGATAGCGGCGGTTTCCGGCGTGGCGTTGACCGGCACCTTACCGGTGGAGGTTTTGATAAAGTCGGCACCGGCATCGATAGCGATTTCGGAAGCCTCACGGATTAACGCCGCATCTTTCAGTTCACCGCTTTCGATAATGACTTTCAGCAATACACCAGATGCCGCACAAGCTTCTTTGCAGGCTTTCACCAGATCAAAACCGATCTGACGATTGCCCGCCAGCAGCGCGCGATACGGGAACACCACATCCACCTCATCGGCACCGTAAGCGATCGCCGCGCGGGTTTCCGCCAGTGCGATATCCAGATCATCATTGCCATGCGGGAAGTTGGTCACCGTGGCGATACGGATTTCCGGTGTGCCCTGCTCGCGCAACGCTTTGCGCGCCACCGGGATAAAGCGCGGGTAGATACAGATAGCGGCGGTGTTACCAGCGGGTGATTTGGCCTGGCGGCACAGCGCGATCACTTTTTCGTCAGTATCGTCATCGTTCAGTGTGGTCAAATCCATCAGTTGCAGTGCGCGCTGCGCGGCTGCGGTGAAATCAGTCATGGTACTCTCCAAAAAAGTCAGCCTGGGCGGAAGTCGCCCGCCAGGGAATGTGATAATTCTAACAATTTGAGCGACGAAATATTCGATCATTCATCACATGAAAAAAGAAAACTGTGCAAATAATACATTTATTAGGTGATAAAAATCACAAAATATCACCATTACATGCCCGGTACGATCGGGAATGCAGATGTTATTATTATCACATTAATTGAGAAAGTTGTGTCGCCACCACCCTGTAAATGTAGCCAATTCAGAGCAGCACGCAGGGATCAGACCAGGTTCAGTCGGGGAGATTGAAGACGCGCAGGCTGTTTTGCCATAGCGCATCAGCGATGACATCCGGCGGCTCACGGCGTAGCTGGCACAAGACATCAAACACCAGCCGTGCTCGCTCCGGGCGATTGGGTTCGCCCTGATAACCGTTCAGCGGCATATCAGGCGCATCGGTTTCCAGTAACAGGGAATCCAGCGGCAATGCTGCGATGGTGTTACGCGTTTTACTGGCGCGTTCATAGGTAATGGTGCCACCGACGCCGATCGCATAGCCAAGTTGGATAAAACGCTGTGCCTGTTGCAGGCTACCGGCAAAACCGTGCACCACACCACGGCGCGGCAGATCGTGACGGCGCAAATGCAGCGCCAGCTGATCGTGGGTACGACGTGAATGGAGGATCACCGGCAGATCGAAACGTTTGGCTAGCTTCAACTGCCCATCCAGCAGCCGGGTTTGTTTGTCGAACTGGGGATCGTCCATATACAGATCGAGTCCGATCTCCCCCAATGCCACGCGTTTTACGTCCGGGGTGTGCAGACAATCCGTCAGTTGATCAAGGTGCGTATCCTGATGCACGGCGATCTGAATCGGATGCAGCCCCAGCGCGGCATATAACGCGGCATGTTGTTGTGCCAGCTGGCTGACCAGCGCAAAGCGGCTGGCATCGACGCTGGGTACAATAATACGTTCAACCCCTGCCTGCGCAGCACGCACAATGCTCGCTTCCGCCGCATCAACAAACGGCGGGAAGTCAAAATGGCAGTGGGTATCGATAAATCTCATGCCAGCGAACCTGCATCATAATCAGCATCGTTACCGGCCACGTCTGGCGTGTTGACCTCGCGGTTATCCGGCGCATTCGCCACCGCAGCAGGTGGCGTAACGACAGTATGCCGCACAAATGGTTCGGCATCACTCAGCCACTGCCCGAGCGTGGCCAGGAAATAGCGGCCGCAGCGCCGCCCCAGATGGTAATCCTGATTCAACGAGGCGATGCGACTGCCCAGCGCGTTACTGGCTAACGGTTTGGGTGGGAAGATCTCGATAATGCGCAAATCCCCCGGCGGCTGATCGATAAATTGTTGAATATCATGATAACTTTCTTCGTGCTGATGCAAGATGTTGATCATTGGCTGCAAAGCGCTGTCGCTCAGCCAGCGTTCCATGCGCTTGATCCATTTCGGTGTGTACGACATCTGCGACGGAACGGTGCGAATCACCACAACGGTATCGGCACCCCGCCGGGCCGCCTCACGCACCGGAATGGCATCGCTGATACCGCCATCCAGATAACTGATGCCATCCATCTCCACGCCGCTGCGATAGAACCCCGGAATGGCACTGGAGGCTCTGATGATATCGAGCCAGGTATTGCGGGTTGGGCTGAAGTAATGCGCGCTGTAATCATCGCTGCGGCAAGCGCACATATAAAACTCACTGCCTTTGGCAAACAGCCCCTCCGCCGTGCTCATCGCCAACGGCAGCTCCTGACTGGTGATATCTACCAGCCAGTCCAGATCGATCAGATTTCCGCCACGCACAAAACGCACCGGATCAAAGAAGAGTTTGCTGGTGGTGTAACGGGTGATCACGCGCCGCGCATAACCCGGTTGGGCGCAGACATACGCTGAGAGATTTTGTGCGCCTGCGGAGGTGCCAAGCATCAGATCAAAAGGATTGAAGCCTGCGCGCTGAAACTCATCCAGCACTCCGGCGGTAAAGATGCCACGTTGACCGCCACCTTCGCACACCAGCGCAATTTTGTTTGATTTGAAGGGCGTGAGCGCTAAGGGTTCGATGGTTCCCAGCGTCACAGGGATGCGTATACCCAAAATGTGTCCCTCAGCGGTTCTTTCTCTGAGGGGTGCTAAAGCGCAGAATCGCCACCGCCCGCAACCCGGAGAACCAGTCATTATTATGCCCTGACTGGTCTCCGCTTCAGGCTACTGCCGGGTGAGCGAACTATGACTCAGAGTCAGGGTCGTTTACGCCCGGTAAACAGGCTGATGAGGAACAGAATAATACCGACAATAAAGACAATTTTAGCCGCCCATGCTGCCGTACCCGCCAGACCGCCAAATCCTAATGCTGCAGCAATCAGTGCGATCACCAGAAAGATAATGCCCCAACGAAACATAAGCCTCTCCTTACCATCGTGAAAATCGAACTGCTTAGTTCATCCCAATGTGGGTGTGCAGAAAGATGTTGTTATTATGCTGCGGCGGATACGAAAAGCCGCAGCGCCCAGGGTTAAGATTTAATCGTCAGGTCATTCTTGACACTTTTCACGCCTTCAATGGCTTTGGCGATTTGTTCAGCGCGGTCCGACTGCGCCTTGTTGGCAACCGTACCGGACAACTGCACCACGCCATCCGTGGTTTCCACCTTCACGTTGCGTGATGGCACGATGTCATCCGCTAAAAGTTTAGCTTTGATTTCACTGGTGGTTGCCGCATCCCCGGCATAACCTTTCAGTGAGGTGGTTTTGCTGTCTTTAACGTGCAGTTTGTCACTGACGGATTTCACCCCTTCAACTTTCTGCACCACGGCTACGGCTTTTTCCGCCTGATCCTGAGAGGTGACAAAACCGCTCAAGGTCACTACGCCCTGATGCGTGTTTACTGAGATATCCGTGCTTTTTATCGCTTCATCATCCACCAGCGCCGCTTTCGCTTTGGCGGTGATGCCGCTGTCATCCATATACCCACCGACTTTTTTCATAGAGCTATCGATTTTTGCCCCGGCACTGTCGGCGGTCGCCTGCGCTTTTTGCGTCAGGGATTCATCGGCCAGTGCTGCGCCACTCATCAGGGCCGAACCCGCCAGAGCGGCAATCAGTGTTTTGGCAATCTTAGTCTTAATCATCGATATCATCCTTCTATCCGTTTACGCATCCGCAACCGCGAATGAGCCAGCAACAAACGGCGTTGCTGCGATAATGGACGCAATGAAACCTGAAGTTTCTTTTCTCGTCCGACAGAATGATCATAGACGGGACTGAGGGTTTTGCCGGTTTTTGTGGTTGATATCTCGCCAAAAAGCGAAAAAAACAGCGTTTTTAAGAGGAGTCTGGAAGGGAAAAACAGGGCCAGTGGAAACCACAGGCCCTGGAGAAAACGGCGATTAATGCTCGCGCGTTTTGCGGAAAGTCACGTCAGGATAACGTTCCTGGGTGATATTCAGATTCACCATGGTTGGGGCAATATAGGTCAGGTTATCGCCGCCATCCAGCGCAAGGTTGATCTCGTTTTTACGTTGAAATTCATCGAATTTCTTCACGTCAGCACATTCAACCCAACGCGCGGTTGCCACGTTGACCGATTCGTAAATTGCTTCAACGTTGTATTCGCTTTTCAGGCGCGCGACTACCACGTCAAACTGCAACACACCCACCGCACCAACGATCAAATCGTTGTTATGCACCGGACGGAATACCTGTACTGCGCCCTCTTCCGACAGCTGTACCAAACCCTTCAGCAATTGTTTCTGCTTCAGCGGATCGCGCAGGCGAATACGACGGAATAGCTCAGGGGCGAAGTTCGGAATACCGGTGAACTTCATGTTCTCACCCTGGGTGAAGGTGTCGCCAATCTGGATGGTGCCGTGGTTGTGCAGACCGATGATATCGCCCGGATAGGCTTCTTCCACATGTGAACGGTCACCGGCCATAAAGGTCAGCGCGTCAGAGATCACCACATCTTTGCCGATGCGAACCTGACGCAGCTTCATGCCCTTCTCATATTTACCGGATACCACGCGCATAAAAGCCACGCGGTCGCGGTGTTTCGGGTCCATGTTGGCCTGAATCTTGAACACGAAGCCGCTGAACTTCTCTTCTTTAGCTTCCACGGTACGGGTGTCGCTCTGACGCGGCATCGGTGCCGGTGCCCAGGAAACCAGGCCATCCAGCATATGGTCAACGCCAAAGTTACCCAGCGCGGTGCCGAAAAACACCGGGGTGATTTCGCCGCTCAGGAACAACTCTTCATCAAATTCGTTGGATGCACCCTGCACCAGCTCCAGCTCATCGCGCAGCTGCTGCGCCAGATCTTCACCGACGGCTTTGTCGAGATCCGGATTGTTCAGCCCTTTAACGATACGCACTTCCTGAATGGTGTGCCCCTGACCAGTCTGGTACAGATAGGTTTCATCGTTATAGAGGTGATACACGCCTTTAAACAGTTTGCCGCAGCCGATCGGCCAGGTAATAGGCGCACAGGCGATCTTCAGCTCGTTCTCGACTTCATCCAGCAGCTCCATCGGGTCGCGGATATCACGGTCAAGTTTGTTCATAAAGGTGATGATCGGCGTATCACGCAGACGGGTCACTTCCATCAGCTTACGGGTACGATCTTCAACACCTTTGGCGGCATCGATCACCATCAGGCAGCAGTCCACCGCCGTCAGCGTACGGTAGGTATCTTCCGAGAAGTCTTCGTGCCCGGGGGTATCCAGCAGGTTCACCAGGCTGTCACGATAGGGGAACTGCATCACCGAGGTGGTGATGGAGATACCACGCTGCTTCTCCATCTCCATCCAGTCGGATTTGGCGTGTTGGTTTGATCCACGGCCTTTTACCGTACCGGCGGTCTGGATCGCCTGTCCGAACAGCAGAACTTTCTCGGTGATAGTGGTTTTACCGGCGTCCGGGTGCGAAATGATCGCGAAGGTACGGCGGCGCGCCACCTCTTGTAAAAAGGGAGCATTAGACATCAGTGAAATCTTCTCAAAGGGCAACGCACGAGCCGCGCGCTGCGAATAAATCAGGGTGACCGGGGCTGAGCCAGCGGTTATTCAGGCGGCATAGCATACAATATTTCAGTGAGGTGGGGAATGTTGGGTGCACGCAGCCCCCTCATCCCAGCCTTCTCCCGCCAGCGGGAGAAGGAGGTGTGCTATATGCTCGATCGGTCCCCTCTCCCGCTGGCGGGTGAGGGTTAGGGTGAGGGCAAGGAAAAACTAACCCAGCACCCGTGTTACGGCGGCTTTGAAGATCTTCACCCCAATTTCCAGCGAACTCAGTTCAAAACGCATCTCAGGGTGATGCAGGCCCGGCACCAGGTTGGTGCCTAATCCCCAGAATCCGGCTTTCACCGTTGGGCATTTCACCGGGTAATAGAAGAAATCTTCACTGCCTGGCGTCGTTTTCGCGCCCAGCAGCCCCTCTTCGCCCAGCACATCAACAATCGCCGCCCGAATCACCGCCGTCGCTTCCTCATGGATCTCCGCCGCAGGCATTTCCTTGAGCACCACCACCTCGGCAGTTGCCCCCAGTGCCGCAACGCTATTGAGCACCGCCTGCGTCACTTTTTGTTTGAGGATATCCATCGGTTCGTTTTCCTGCGAACGCAGGTCCCACACCACGCGCGCTTCATCCGGTACCGAGTTGGTGACACCGGCATCACAGAGAAAACGTGTCGCTTTGACGCTCCAGTTCAGCCCCGGTGACAGATGGATACTGTTCACGGCCTGCACCGCCTGTACCGCCGCGTCGAGCGCATTCACGCCAAGGTGCGGGCGTGCCGCATGGGCCGGAACGCCTTTGATGGTCGCTTCCAGCGTGCTACAGGCAGAATAGATCACCGCAGGCGTCGCCTGTCCCACATGGCATTCTTCCAGCGGGCGCACATGGAAACCGAGGATCATCTCGACATCCTCCATCGCCCCGCCCTCGATCATCGACAGCGCGCCTGCGCCCAGTTCCTCAGCGGGTTGGAACAATAACTTCAGGCGGCCTTTTTTGATTGCCCCTTCTTTCAACAGCTCCTGTGCGGCAGTCAGAACCACCGAGGAGTGACCATCATGACCGCAGGTATGGCGTGCACAAGCGACACCATCAATGACATGTCCCAGTGCATCCATATCCGCACGCAATGCCAGCACCGGGCCGGGCACACCGCTGTCAATTTCCGCCACAATGCCGGTGGTGTTGTTAATGCCGCGAGTGACTTTGATCCCCGCCTGTTCCAGCTGGTCGGCGATATAGGCTGAAGTTTTAAACTCCTGAAAACCCAGTTCCGGGATTTCATGCAGAAAATGATAATGTTCTAAGACGTTGGACACCGGTTAGCTCCTAAACAAAAAAACGCATCACAAGCATGGCGATCACCGCATTGATGATGCTGGTCAGCATCAACAGCGGCCAGTATTTCTTCGGCACATCGGCAACACCCAACAGGCGACCCATGTATTGCAACTGTGATCCCATCAGGAAAATTGCCGGGGCCAGGATAGTGATATCCGCTCCGCTCAGAGTCCCTTTGGTCAGCAGACTGACTGCCACCCCCACTGCTGCCGAGGAGGATAACCAGGCCGTCAGCAACACAGTAATGGCTTCCCCCGGTAGGCCAAACAGCCCCATCACCGGGGCAAAGAGATGCCCGAGGAATTGCATAATGCCCAGCAGATTCAGCACTTCCGCCAGCACATAAGCCATCACCACATTTGGCATCAGATTATGGATAGCGATATGGAAGCCTTTACGCGCACCCACGATAAAAATATCGAACGGGTTATTATTCACCCGTGACGGAGCATTATTTGACATCGGCAAAATCCTTTTTATAAACACTATTTAACATGAAACGGACAAAAGCCGCACCGACGAATTTGAGAACAAACATTAACACCAGCGGAATAATGATCGGAGCCGTCATTGAAGCAAACAACGCCGAGCCGATAGCAAAATAGTTATTGATCAAACCGGCACCGGAATATTGCCAGGCGGACATCACCACGATGTCTTTTTTGCTGACCTGTTGCTGGTCGTACATCTCTTTGGTTAATGCAGCGCCAGCATCGGTACTTTGCAGATCGGTAATTAATGCCAGACCACAGCGACCCGGCAAACCCATCAACGGTTTCAGCAGCGGCGTCAACAACTTGTGCGCGGCGCGAATCGCACCGTAATGGGTAAAGATCTCCAGTACGCCCAACGCCAGCATCACCGTTGGGGCCAGCGACAACGCAAACAGAAAGCCTGCTTTGGCGCTCAGGCCACCGGCACCGAGGAAGGTATTGGTCGATTCTTTCATGGTGCCGAAACTGCCGCCCAGCGTGGTGAAATCAAACGCCCCTAACCAGCTAAAACCGTCCACCTTATAAAATAAGCCGGAGAAAAACAGAATGGCCAATATCAACGCGACGTAACCGCCGATACCCGCCGACACCCGTTCATGGGTAGCAATGATTTTTTCTTCAGACATAAAACCCTCCTGCTGGCGTTATTTTTTAACCAGACAGTTGCAATATATGGAACTAAGTTCTAAGCAGGATTTATGCCAGCTGGAATTTTCTTTAATTGCGAAAGCGCTAATTTTGTTCAGTAACAATTAAATGACCGAAATATCAATCTTTCTGCCTGAAGAAATTCAGCGCAGATGCCTTTATTTCTCACATCAATATTTTCGTCAGGTAATCAGATCGCTGAAAATAAAATCAATAACGCAGTGAGTGCACGCTAAACAGGCAACCTCGACGCATCATTATGGTGCAATAAATCCGAATGAAAAGAAGACAAAAATGAGAATCGGTCGCATTCAAAAACCTGAATAATTCCATTTATAATCAATAAGATAAATTCAACTTTTTGACGAAAATCACTTCACAAAAAAGTATAGGTTGATGCATAATTCACCGCACTCACCTGAAAAATTTAAAAAAGGAATCAGCCATGTTAACTGCTGAAATGACTGCTCGTCTGAATGACCAACTGAATCTGGAATTCTTCTCTGCCAACCTCTACCTGCAAATGAGTGCCTGGTGCAGTGACAAAGGTTTTGAAGGGGCTGCCTCCTTCCTGAAAATGCACTCTCGCGAAGAGATGGAACATATGCAGCGCCTGTTTGATTACCTGAGCGATGCCGGTTCTCTGCCAGTACTGGGCAGCATCGCGGCGCCGCCGGTCAGCTGGAACTCCCTGGCTGAACTGTTCGAAGAAACGTTAAATCATGAAAAGCTGATCACCAGCAAAATCAATGAACTGGCTCATGCGGCGATGACCACGCAGGATTACTCCACCTTCAACTTCCTGCAATGGTACGTGGCGGAGCAGCATGAAGAAGAGAAGCTGTTCAAAACCGTGCTGGATAAACTGGCGTTGGTGGGCAGCAAAGGTGAAGGCCTGTTCCTGATCGACAAAGATCTGGGCCGTATGAATACCGAAAGCCACGGCGCATAAGATAAAACGGCCCGCATTGCGGGCCGATTTGTTTTATTCCAGCGTTTTTAAGCGTAGCTCTGAAGGCTGCGGCCGACCAAAAAGGTAGCCCTGGAACAGGGTACAACCCTCTTCACGCAACCGGGCAAACTGCTCGCTGCTCTCCACCCCTTCTGCGGTGATCTGAATATCCAGACTCCGGCTCATCCCGGTGATAGCCCGGATAATCGCCAGCGCTTCACGACTGTCACCCATATCGCTGATAAACGACTTGTCGATTTTGATTTTGTCGAACGGGAAGGACCGCAGGTAGCTGAGAGATGAATAACCCGTGCCGAAATCGTCCAGCGCAATTTGCACGCCCAGCGCTTTCAGACTTTGCAGAGTACGAATATTACCGAGGGTATCATCCAGCAACACCGATTCGGTGATCTCCACCTCAAGACGATGCGGTGCCAGTCCGGACTCACGCAACGCGCCTTCTACCACCGATACCAACGAGCTGTTTTTGAACTGCAACGGCGACAGGTTAACCGACACCGATTGGTCCCCTTCCCAGCTTGCTGCTTCACGACAGGCTTCATACAGCGCGTACGCCCCCAGCAGATGGATCAGACCGGTTTCTTCGGCGATCGGGATAAAATCGTTCGGCATGATCAACCCTTTGATCGGGTGATGCCAGCGCATCAGCGCTTCATAGCCAATGATCCCTTTCTCATCACCATCGGTGATCGGCTGATAGTAGAGCTTGAGCTGACGTCCGCTAATCGCATCGCGCAGATCGTTCTCGATCACCCGGCGACTCCGCGCCAGGTCATCCATCTCCAGCGTGAAATGCTCATAACGATTTCGGCCATTACGTTTGGCTTCGTACAGCGCCATATCAGCGCAGCGCAGCATATGTTCCGGCGTGTTAGCGGCCTGTGAACTCAGCGCAATCCCGACGCTCAGCCCGACTGACAGATTATGTCCCTCCAGATTGACCGGAGGACGAATCGCTTCAATCAGTCGCTGCGCTACCACGGCGCCTTCATCGGCGTTACGAATGCCAGGCAGCACAATCGCAAACTCATCACCGCCAATACGTGCCAGGGTGTCGTGATCCCGCAATACATTCCGCAAACGCTTAGCCACCGTACGCAACAGGTCATCACCAATCTGATGGCCCAGCGCATCGTTGACGTTTTTGAAGTTATCGAGATCGAGACACAGCGTGGCGGTGATATACCCGCCCTGTGTATCCGCGCGCAGTGCCTCACTCAGTTTCTGGCGGAACAGAATGCGGTTGGGCAGGCTGGTCAGGTTGTCGTGGTGCGCCATATGGTGAATACGCGCATCCGCTTCACGCTGGTCGGTCACGTCCTCCACAATCAGCATCACGAAGTTCTGCCGCAGATCTTTTCCGGCGATAGTGGTGGCGCGGGTATGCAGAATGCGCTCGCCGCCCGCCGTCAGCAACAGTTGCTCGCGTGTATGGATACCTTCACTGCGCAGGGCAATATCCGCCAGGCTGTTGAAGTAATCACTCAGCTCTGCCGACATACATTCATGCGGCCGTTTATGCATGATCAATAACTTGTTGATGCCGAACAACTGCTCGGCTTTGTCGTTGACCATCAGAATTTCACGGGTGATGGCGTCTTCAACAATCACACACGACGGGATATGGGTAATGATGGTGTCGAGGAATTTCGACAGCTCAGAGGCTTTGGCGCTCTGCGCTTCGGCCAAATCCCGTGCACGCAGCAACTGCTGCTCATGTTCACGACGTTCAGTCACATCACGGGTGATTTTTGCAAAGCCAATCAGTCGGCCTTCTTCATTGTGGATCGCATCGATCACCACATGCGCCCAGAAGGCGGAGCCGTCCTTACGATAACGCCAGCCCTCATCCTCAAAGCGACCGGTTTTCAGCGCGATACCCAGGTTGGCATCCGGCGCTTTCGACTGGCGCTCCTGTGCACCGTAGAACACCGAAAAATGCTGGCCGACAATCTCTTCGGAACGATAGCCTTTCGCCCGTTGCGCCCCGGCATTCCAGTTCACCACCCGCCCCTGCACATCCAGCATGTAAATGGCGTAATCCCGCACCCCGGTGACCAACAGCCGAAAGGTTTTTTCCTGCTCACGCTGGGCGCGCAGTAACGCCTGTTGTTCGGTGCAGTCACGGGTAATTTTGGCGTAGCCGATCAACTTGCCGGCATCATCACGGATGGCATCGATAATCACATGCGCCCAAAAGGCACTGCCATCCTTACGATAACGCCAGCCTTCATCTTCAAAACGCCCGGTTTTAAACGCGATACCGAGGTTCTTCTCCGGGATATGGTTGAGGCGATCCTGTGCGCTGTAAAAGCGTGAAAAATTCTGTCCGACGATCTCTTCCGCGACATACCCTTTGGCGCGTTGCGCACCGGCATTCCAATTTTCGACGTTGCCGTCCAGATCCAGCATATAGATGGCGTAATCGGTGACACCCTCCACCAGCAGGCGGAACCGTTCTTCCTGCTCACGCTGCCTGCGTTGTTGCTCCTGTTGCTGGGTACAATCACGGGTGATTTTGGCAAAGCCGAGCAGCTCGCCATATTGATCGCGGATCGCATCAATAATCACATGCGCCCAAAAGGCGCTGCCATCTTTGCGGTAACGCCAGCCTTCAGTCTCAAAACGTCCGGTGGCGGTGGCATTGGCTAAGCCACGCAGCGGTGCACCATTTTTACGATCGTCTTCACTGTAAAACAGCGCGAAATTCTTGCCGATAATTTCTTCAGCGGTGTAGCCCTTGGCGCGTTGTGCGCCAGCGTTCCAGCTCGCTACCGTACCGTCCGGCTTGAGCATGTAAATGGCGTAATCAAGCACGCTTTGCACAAGCAAGCGGTACATGACGTCAGAATTATTATCCATTTTTATTTGCCTATTGCTGGCCTGATGTCACCTGGTAACCCAGGAAAATTCTTAATTGCTCTGCAGACTTAATAGCAAATACGCAGCGTTGACAAGCGCTATCAGCTTACAGGCGAAAGTTGGTAATTTGGTTATCGGCAGTGGCGAGAAATTGTTCAGTGGGATACGCAATGAATTACATTGTGTTGACGGCATTCAGATGACAGCACCGTGACATCCACTGAAAACGACACAAATTCGTAGTGGCGCGATTTATCGCGCCATACGTGCGTGACGTGGGAAAAACCTGCGCGATAAATCGCGCCGCTACGGGACCAGATGCATCGCGATATAGCGCTCATAACGTGCGGCTTTGACGCGCGTCAGGTCGACCAACACCAGGCCATCGATGCAATGGTTAAAATCGGGGTCGCTACCGAAATCAATAAACTGCACTCCACCCGGTTCGCACAGTTCCGAGTATTGCTTGTACAGCGTCGGAATAGCGGTACCGAGGTTGGCAAGCAGATGCTTCAGGCGGCGTAAATCTTCCTGGTAATTGTCGCCAGTAAACTGCGCCAGCACTTCCGGTAGCGAAGCCGGATAGGGACGACGCGATGTTGCCAGCGGCAGCTCGGTCGGGAAATAGAGGCGATAAAACGCCACCAGCAGGTCGCGGGCCGCCAGCGGCATCCCGCCGGAGATCGAGACCGGGCCAAACAGATAACGGGTTTCCGGGTAGCGGGCGATATAGGCACCAATCCCCATCCACAGGTAATCCAGACCCCGTTTGCCCCAGTAAGCGGGTTGGATAAAGCTGCGTCCCAGCTCCAGTCCCTGGCGAATTATCGGCAGCATACGTTCGTCATAATGAAACAGGCTGTCGCTGTAGATCCCTTCCAGGCCGCGCCGCTCCAGCTGCTCTCCCCCCGGAATAAAACGGTACGCGCCCACAATCTCCAGCTCGGCGTCATCCCACAAAATCAGGTGATAGTAATCATCATCGTACTTATCCAGGTCACGTCGTCGGCCGCTGCCCTCGCCTACCGCGCGGAAAGCAATTTCACGCAGGCGGCCCAGTTCTCGCAACAACGGCACCCAACTTGCGCCGTTGCGCCGCCACAGGTAGATCTGCTTACCATCCGGCAAGGTGCCGAGCCGCTCGCTCTCCAGCAACGCTTTTCTCAGCTCAGCACGATCTTCCGGGCGAGCGATGGCTGCCTCGGTCTGAAACAGGCCACGTCGTCCCTGACTGATACGGTACAGATGCTTGCGCAGCCGCTTCGCCAGCTCTTTACCTGGCGTGTGGCCGTCGTGCCAGTGCGCAAAGGGGATCTGCTCACCGATATGCAGCTTGATACGCGAACCACGCTGGCGAAACATCTCACGCACCAGCATCAGCAAGGCCAGCGGCTGGGCAATCTGGCTGACGGCATAAAAAGCCGCGCTGTTACGCCCCACCACATGCACCGGCACCAGCGGAGCACGGGCACGGGCGGCAAGGCGCAGGAAACTGTGATGCCAGCGGCGATCGCGCACGCCACGGGTGGTCAGACGTGAAACTTCCCCTGCCGGGAAAACAATCAGTACGCCCTGATTGTCGAGATGCTGCTGCATACGCGTCAACTGCTCACGACTGGTGCGGTTGCCCATGTTATCCACCGGCAGCATCAGGTTATTCAGCGGTTCCAGCATCATCAGCATGCGGTTAGCGACAATTTTCACATCGCGCCTGACCTGCGATACCGCAGCCAGCAGCGCCAGACCATCCAGCGCGCCCAGGGGGTGGTTAGCCATAATCACCACCGGGCCATGAGAAGGAATTTGCTCCAGATCGCGCTCGCTTAACTCGCAGCGCACATCAAGGTGCTCCAGCACCTGCTCCACCATGTCCACCCCTTGCAGGTGGCGATAGCGAGCGGCAAATTGTTGGAATTCGTGTTCACGCAGCGCCCATTTCAGCAGGCGTTTTTGCCATCCCGCCGCCTGGAAGCCCGGCCAGTAAGTATTGAGAACCTGATCAACAGAAAACATTGTTCACCTTCTTATAGGGAGCGGTTATCGCCCCGAAGGTAAAACGGCTTGTTTTCAGATTTATGAACGTCGTTATCAGGTTTAACAGACGCGCGATAAATCGCTCCGCTACAGCACCGATTTATCGCGCTTGTTGGCAGGAACTACAATTTCAGCGGCGGGAGCTGCGAGAACACGCTGAGCAGCCCCTTGCTCCATAGCTGGCGGATCTGTGAAAAATAGGGGTGCTGGTCAGTGATATGGTACTGCTCGTTGTCGCTGAAACTGTCGCTGTGATAGATCATCACATCCAGCGGCAACCCGACCGAGATATTACTCGCCAGGGTCGAATCCATCGAAATCAGCGCGCACTGCATCGCCTGGCTGAGCGGCGTTTCGTAGCGCAGCACACGGTCAATGATCGGTTTGCCGTATTTGCTTTCGCCAATCTGGAAATACGGGGTATCGACGCTGGCTTCAATAAAATTCCCCTGCGGATAGATTTGGAACAGCCGCGGCTCTTCGCCACGGATCTGTCCACCCAGCAGCAGCGTGCCGCCAAACTCTTCACCATCGCGCTTGATCACTTCGCGCAGCGTTTCGCCCACCAGTAACGCAATGTCATACAACGATTTCCCGTTGAGCAGATTGGGCTGGTCGCTGTCATCATTACCGCGTCGCAGCAGGCTCATCACGCTTTGCGTGGTGGCGAGGTTGCCAGCGCTTTGCAGCACCAACGTGCGTTCATCATCCACCTGAAACACATGCAACTTACGAAACGACGAAATATGGTCGACGCCCGCGTTGGTGCGTGAGTCGGAAACAAAAATCATCCCTGATGATAAACGCATTGCCACACAATAAGTCATAGTCACGCCTGCAAAGAGAATTACTGCTGCGAGTGCACCTGTTGCACCGCAGCCACCGCCAGCATATCTTCACCCCCGCCGCCCAGGCGCATGCCGCGAACCGGACAGGCATCGAGATAATCCACGCCCACCGCCAGCCGTAAGTGCTGCCGGGTGCTGCGGGTATTATTGGTGATATCAAAGCTGTGCCAACTGCCATCCAACCAGGCTTCAACCCAGGCATGGGTGGCAACGTGTTCGACATTGTCAGTATAGAGATAACCGCTGACATACCGCGCCGGAATCCCCAGACTGCGACAGCAGGCGAGAAACACATGGCTGTGATCCTGGCAAACACCAGAGCCGGCGGCAAATACTTTCGCGGCGGTATCACTCACCTGGGTGCTGCCGGGACGATAAGGCATTTTCAGCAGCAGTTCTCCCATCAATTTTTCCAGGCTGGCAAGCGGTGCTTCGGGTCGCCAGTAACGCAGGGCAAAATCGCGGATGGCGCTATCCGGTTGCGTCAGCGGCGTACCGCGCAGGAAAATCAGCGGTGACAGCGTTGACTCCGGATCGGCCGCCAGTTCGCCTTCATCAAGAATATCCACCACACCGCGCGCGGCGATTTCCAGCATCTGATGCGGCGTGTCCAGCGTCAGCACATGCATCACGTTGCCGTAAGTATCGACGGTACGGGTCGCATCGCAGGGCAGCGCCAGCTCCCACGACAGAATTTTTTGATGCACCGAGTTTTGCGGTGTCAGGCGCAGATACTGGGTGCTGAGTTTGACCGGATGCTCCCAGGCATACCAGGTTTTATGCTCGATGTTCAGTCTCATTTCGCCTCCAGATAGGTGTGATTGATGCTGTCAGCCAATGCGTTAATGTCTGCCAGGAAATGGTTCAGCCAGTTATTCAGGCCATCACGCGTCAGGCTTTCCCAGGTGCTGAACCGCATCTCAGCCAGCAATACTGTGGCAAGATAGCGCGGGCGATCTTCACCGCTGCTGCCGATCTGCTCCAGTTGGTTAGCGATCTCTTCAATGCAGGAGTGCAAGGATCGCGGGCTTTCGCTGCGCAGGATCAGCATTTCATTGACCAGATCCGGCATCAGCTGTTGTTTGAAGATGGCGTTATAGGCCTCGCGGGCGGATACCGCACGCAGCAAGGTGTCGAGGCAATAATATTCGCGTACCGAATCAGGATGCTGCTCCAGCAATTGTTGATTGACGCTCAACAGGCGCGTACTGCCGTCAGCACGCTCCATCAGGGTGCCGAGGCGAATAAAACTCATGGCATCGCCGCGCAACAGGGTGCCAAACATCGCACCACGAAACAGATGGCAACGCTCCTTGACCCAGTCAAAAAAGCTGTCGGCATTGGCACTGGAAATGCCACGACGGCGCATGCTACGCATCTCAATCCAGGTGGAGTTGATGCTTTCCCACACTTCCGACGAGAGGCTACCGCGCACCGCATGGGCGTTGTTCCATGCCGATTGCCAACAGCAAAAAATGCTGCTGGGATTGCGATCGTCGAGAGCAAAGAAGTTGAACAACTGCGGCATGGTGAAACGACCGTTGAGCGTTTCAAACAGCTGACGCGTGCCAGTAAGATTGAGCGGCAACAGCAGCTCATCACCGTGGCTGTTACGCACCGGCATCAACGACAGCCGGTTAGTCACATCCAATACCCTGGCGAGTTGTTCCGCGCGATCCAGATAACGCGCCATCCAATAGAGGCCACTGGCCGTGCGGCTTAGCATGATGCGTCATCCTCCAGAACCCAGGTATCCTTGGTGCCACCGCCTTGCGATGAGTTCACCACCAGCGAACCTTCGGTTAGCGCCACGCGAGTTAAACCGCCCGGTACCAGACGGATATCCGCCCCGCACAGCGCAAACGGACGCAGGTCGATATGCCGTGGTGCGAGGCCGTTGTCGATAAAGGTCGGGCAGGTCGAAAGCGACAGGGTATTCTGCGCGATATAGTTATCCGGCCTTGCCTGGAGACGCGCCCGGAAGTCGCTCAGCTCCTGTTGACTCGCCACCGGACCAATCAACATGCCGTAGCCACCTGCGCCGTGCACTTCCTTCACCACCATCTGATCGAGGTTGGCCAAAACGTAGGAAAGATCTTTCGGGTTGCGGCATTGCCAGGTTGGCACGTTATTGAGGATCGGATCTTCGTCGAGGTAGAAACGGATCATATCCGGCACATAGGGGTAGATCGATTTGTCATCCGCTACCCCGGTGCCGATGGCATTCGCCAGCACCACATTCCCGGCACGGTACACCGACAGCAATCCGGGTACGCCGAGCATTGAGTCCGGGCGGAACGCCAGCGGATCGAGGAAGGCATCATCCACGCGTCGATAGATCACATCCACTTTGCAGGGTCCGGCGGTGGTACGCATCATCACCGCGCCATCTTTAACAAACAGATCGGCGCTTTCCACCAACTCGACGCCCATCTGCTGGGCGAGGAAGCTGTGCTCAAAATAGGCGCTGTTGAAGCGGCCCGGCGTCAGCACCACCACCACCGGATCGTTCACCGGCGAGCTTTCACGCAACGTCTGCAACAGATGCGACGGATAACGCTCGACCGGGGCCACATGCTGCTCGGCAAATAACTCCGGGTAGAGGCGCATCATCATCTTGCGGTTCTCCAGCATATAGGAGACGCCAGACGGGGTGCGCAGGTTATCTTCCAGCACGTAATATTCGCCATCGTTGTTGCGCACCATATCCACGCCGACGATATGCGCATAGATATTACGATGTAGATCAACACCTTGCATGCAAGGCTGGTACTGATCGTTGACCAGCACCTGCTCGGCAGGAATGATGCCCGCCTTCAGGATGTGCTGTTGATGGTAGATATCGTGCAGGAAGGCGTTGAGGGCTTGTACCCGTTGTCGGATACCGCGATCGAGCATTGCCCATTCGCTGGCAGGAATAATACGCGGCACGCTATCGAACGGAATCAGGCGCTCTGCGCCACCGTCCTCGCCATAGACGTTGAAGGTGATGCCAACGCGATGAAACAAAAGTTCCGCTTCCTCACGTTTACGCGCCACTGCCTCTTTGTCCGCCGCTTGCAACCATTCCCAGTAGTGCTGATAGTGAGCGCGGTGTTGGCCGTCGCTCAGCAACATCTCATCATAGAAGTGTGATGCTATCTGGTAGCTTTCTTTCATGATTTACCCGGCGCTTATCAGAGGACCTGATTTCACTGCTGCACAAACTGTGCCAGGCGCGTGCGTGCTGCACCGCACGCGCACCTTATCAGTGAGTTAACGCCGGAAATGGGTGCAATGCACCTTATTGGTGCAGAAGCTGCTGCGCGACCGGTAACCAGATTTCCGTCATTGCTCCCTCCCCGCCGGTGAAAGGATCGCGCTTCGGCATGGGTACGCGCTGAATCTGCGCCTGAGAGGTTCTCAGAAAACGCGGTTCATCGCGCAGCGTTTCCGGCGATATACCTTCAGGATAGGCGCCAACGGTGAAGAAATCCTCACTGGCGTGGATCTGTTTATGGCCGACCCCCGCCGGGATCAGCACCGCATCCCCCTCGCGCAACGTCACCATGCGACCACTGTCGCCACCAAATAACACTTCTGCCCAGCCCGCGCCGACACCGATTATTTCATGCGTATTCGGGTGGTAATGGGTATACGGAAAGATGGGAGAACGCCACGCAGCGGGCCAGCCGTTGCGGGTAAAAGTTTCTTCAAACCAGATGGCGGTGTCCTGATTTTCCTCGTCTTCGCTGTCGTTGTCGGGGGCAACCCCCGGCCAGATGATCAGCGGCAACGGATTATTCGGCACCCCGCCAGACGGGATAGATAACATCAGATGCTGCGGGTTACTGGAAGCCCCTGCGGAAAAGGTGCCAGCGGCGAAAGACATCAGTAACAGCAGGCTGGATGGGTAGACAGTCATACTCTTTCTCCGGTTAGCCACGTTGCTTAAGTGTGGCAAAAACGGATGACAATACAATGTGCTCAGGCCCGCAAAATTCACATAAAAGCATGATTTTTCTAACTAAAGCCAAATTAATGATTAACCTCTTTAACATTTTGGGCGTAATGACCTTGCCCTGCGATTTTGTGCGCAACTGTTATAAAAATTCTTCACTGATCTGTGTCTGCCGCCCTTCACTGTTACGTGCTTTACTGGCAGGCAGTGAAAGAGAGGTGAACAATGGACGCCATAAAACAAATCCTGCTTGATGAAATCGCCACACTGAATCGCGAAGAACGTCGCGACAATTTGCCACGTTTTAGCTTTTCGTTTCTGAAAACGCACCCTGGCCTGTGGGCGGTGATGTACTTGTGCTACGGGCTGTGCGTGGCGCTGATTTTTTCCACCGACATGCTCGGCTGGCCCGCATTCTGGTTTGCCACGGTTTTCGTGCTGGTGATGAGCTTTTTAATGCTGCTGGATATCAATCCGAAATACCGCTTTGAGGACATTGATGCGCTGGATCTGCGCGTTTGTTACAACGGCGAGTGGTATTACATTCAGCCGGTATCCTCCCAGGGCATCAACAAGATTCTGGATAACCCTGCCACGCCGGACCGTGTGCGTAGCGGTATTCATCGCCTGATGCAGCAGAAAGGCGAAGTGGATTTTTACGATGTGTATTACCTGACCTGGGGACATCGGCAGGCAGCGCAGGTTTAAATTTAACCTGACCGGCATACTGCACATCTCCTTCTCCCGCTAGCGGGAGAAGGTCGGGATGAGGGAGTCTGGCCGCAAAAGACTGCGCGATAAATCGCGCTGCTACGGGTGCAGTTGTTTGATTAACTGACCTAATTTTTCCACCGCCGCTTCGGCGCGCGCATCCCACGGCCAGGCAGTATTGAAGCGGAAGCAGTGACGGAAATCTTCACTGCTGGAAAATAGCTGCCCCGGCGCGATACTGATCCCCTGCTCTAACGCCAGATGATAAAGCTGCGTGGTATTGATGCCCTCGGGTAAGGCTACCCATAAAAAGTAGCCGCCCGGCGTATCGCTGATGCGGGCATCCGCTGGCAGTACCTGACGCAGCGCAGTGCGTGCCAGCTGTTTACGTTTTGCTAAGGTCTGACGCAGCCGTTTCAGATGGCTGTCATAACTGCGGGTGGAGAGAAAATCCGCCAGCGCCAGTTGCATCGGCGCGCTGGTGGAGAGCGTACTCATCAACTGAATACGCTGGACACGTTGCGCATGCCGGCCCGCCGCCACCCAGCCGATGCGAAAGCCCGCCACCAGATTTTTCGAGAAGCTGCCGCAATGCATGACATCACCAAGGCGATCAAAAGCTTTCGCCGGTAATGGTTTCTCCTCGCCAATCCATAACTCACTGTAAACATCGTCTTCAATCAGCGTCACGCCATAGCGCGCCAGCAGCGCCACCAGTTGTTCCTTGCGCGTGTTGCTGAGAGTAAAACCCAGCGGATTTTGCCGGTTGGTCATCAGCCAGCAGGCTTTGACCGGCCAGCGTTGCAGCGCCTGTTCCAGTTCGTCAAAATCAATGCCCTGCTCGACATCACTGGCTATGGCGATGGCGTTCAGCTTCAGGCGTTCAATCGCCTGCAATGCACCATAGAATGAGGGATTCTCGATCACCACCCAATCCCCCGGCTCGGTTACCGCCTGCAAACTCAGGTTGAGGGCTTCCATCGCCCCGTTGGTGATCACGATGTCGTCCGGTGAAATGGTGATCCCCTGCTGTGCGTAGCGTTGTGCCAGGATTTTGCGCAGCTCAGGGTTACCGGGCGGCAAATTGTTGAGCGCGTCCGTCGGTTTCAGGTTATGCGAGACTTTGACCAGCGAACGCATCAACTGGCGCTGAGGAAACAACTCCGGATCGGGGAAGGCGGAACCAAACGGCATAATCGCCGGATCGCGTGTCGCCTGGAGGACATCAAATACAAAGCTGTTGGTATCGGTCTGCTCCAGGCGTTCGACCGTTTGCGTCGCCAGACGCGGTCGCAGTGCCGCAGCGCGCGGCGCAATGTAATAACCGGATTGTGGTTTTGACAAAATCCAGCCCTGACTCTCCAGCACTTCGTAGGCGTGCATCACCGTCATCAGGCTGAGGCCGGATTGATCGGCCTGCTGACGCAGCGAAGGCAATTTTTCTCCGGGTTGCCAGATATTGGCTTCGATTTGTTCGCGCAGTTGATCGACCAGCTGCTGGTATTTCGCCACCTGAATCTCCGTCAGAATGTAATGTGGGGATTTTCCCTCACCCTAACCCTCTCCCGCAAGCGATTGTAGTGGCGCGATAAATCGCGCCGCTACTCTATGCAAAATGCTTATTTCGCCGTCTCTTCCAACACGCCAACAAACTCCGGCAGTTCGCCGATGCGGTCTGGCGGCAGGGGCCGCCCCAGCAGATAACCCTGCAATGAATTACATCCCAGCCCGGTGAGAAACGCCTGTTGTTCCTCGGTTTCTACCCCTTCGGCCACCACTTTTAAATCCAGCGATTGCGCCAGCGCCACAATCGCGGAGACGATGGTGGCATCTTCCGATTTCGCTTGCAGTTCATTGACGAAAGCACGGTCAATTTTCAACTCACTGGCCGGTAAACGTTTGAGATACAACAGGCTGGAATAGCCGGTACCAAAATCGTCAATCGAGGCTTTCACCCCCATATTGGTCAGTTCCGTGAGAATACGCACGCTCTCTTCAGGATCGCGCATCGCCGTGGTTTCGGTGACCTCCAGCGTCAGCAGCTCTGCCGGAATCTGGTGCTGAGTTAAGGCGGTGGTGACGGTTTCCACCAGATTGCACTGCTCAAACTGCAACGCCGACAGGTTCACCGCCACCGACCAGTGAGGATGCCCCTGCAAATGCCAGCTATGCAGCTGACGGCAGGCTTCGTTAATCACCCAGTTACCAATATTGACGATCATCCCGGTCTTTTCCGCCATCGGCAGGAATTTGTCCGGCGTCAGCAGGCCGCGCGTCGGATGCTGCCAGCGCAGTAAGGCTTCAAAACCAATAATGGGTCCACGCGGTGCGCAATATTTCGGCTGGTAGAACAACCGCAGCTCGTCATTATCCAGCGCCTGCCACAGATCGTTGTTCAGTTGCAGTTGGCTTTGCGCCAGGGTGTTCATCGAGGGCTGGAAGAAGTTGTAGCCGTTGCGTCCGTTGTTTTTGGTGTGATACATCGCTGCATCCGCATTAAACATCAGCTCGCGCTCATCCACACCATCGCCAGGGTACACCGCGATACCGATACTCAACGACACCACCAACTCGTAACGCGAGATGCTGAACGGCTTCTCGATCGCTTTCACCAGCGCATCAGCCGCCGCCGCCGCATCATTAGGATCATCAATCTCAATCAGCAGGACAAACTCATCGCCTCCCATGCGCGCCAGGGTGTAATGCCCTTTCATCTGCCCGGTCATGCGCTCGGTCACGGCAATCAGCAGGTTGTCTCCGACATGATGACCAAAAGCATCATTGACCGCTTTGAAGCCATCCAGGTCCATAAACATCAACGCGAAGTGAGACTGTTCGCGGTCAGCTTTGTTGATCGCCTGATCGAGGCGGTCTTCCAGCAAAATACGGTTCGGCAGGCGCGTCAGATTGTCATGCAGCGCCAACTGTGCCAGTTCCCGGTTCGCCTCCGCCAGTGAACGGGCCAGGATCGAGGTGCGCGCCTGCATGCGAGCATCGAGCATTGAAACCAGCAGAGTGATGCCGAGGATCGCGAGCGTCACTACCGTCACCAGCATTGCCAGCCAGTTGCTATTAACCCCCATATGGGTAGCGTGGCTGTGCATCGGGAAATTCGCCGCCGCCATACCCGTGTAATGCATACCGGCAATGGCACAGCCCATTACCACCGACGCGCCAAGACGCAACAGGGTGACGCGGCCAGTGCCTTCACGCAGAGTAAACGCCAGCCATAGCGCCACGCCAGAAGCCACCAGGGCAATCGCGACAGATGCCGCAACCCAGTAACCATTCCAGACGATGCCAGGCGAGAACATCAGCGCCGCCATGCCGGTGTAGTGCATTGCCACCACGCCAAAACCCAGCACCAATGCGCCACCGCACAGTCGCGACCAGGGCAGTTCGCCCGAGCACACCAGCCACAATGCAAAGATCGATGCCAGCACCGCAATCACCATCGATGCCACGGTGAGCAATGGGTCGTAACTCATCACCATATCGAGGCTCATCGACAACATGCCGATAAAGTGCATCGCCCAGATGCCCACCCCCATGGCAAAGCCGCCGCCCAGTAGCCATACCAGCGCTGATTTGCCACTGGCAGTCGCTACTCTTCCCGCCATATCCAGTGCCGTGAAGGAGGCCAGCATCGCCACCAACACCGAGACGATGACGGTATACCAATCGTACGAAGTCACTAACATAGTGAGTTCCCAAGTCATAGCTGGATTAACAGCTGTGGTGTTGTTAATAAAACGTAAAATATATAAATATTATTGTATTATTTATCGGCAGTCATGCTGCCGTTATTGGTCGTTGAACGATGAAAGATTACGATTCAGAAAATCAAAATTGCTCGTCACGCACCCGCCATGGGTGCGATATTTTCAGGAATAACCAGCGGTGCGCCCATTGTCATCGTGAACTCGCCGATACGATCTGCCGGGGTAGGTTTGCCCAGTAAATAACCTTGCAACGTATCAAAACCCAACCCGGTTAATAAGCGTTGCTGTTCTTCCGTCTCCACACCCTCGGCGACCATGCGCAAATTCAGGCTTTGTGCCAGGGTAATCATCGCACTGACGACGGTGGCGTCTTCGCTGTCGGCACGCAGACTATTGATGAAGCTACGATCAATTTTCAGCTCGGTCGCTTCAAGATGTTTCAGATGCAGCAGATTGGCATAACCAATACCGAAATTATCAATCGCGACCTTCACCCCCAACTGGTGCAGCTCAGCAATACGTTGCTGACTGAATTGCGGGTCACGCATGACGATAGTTTCGGTAATTTCCAGCATCAACGCGCCTTCCGGTAAAGCATGCCGTTGCAGAATTTCACTGATGCTGTCGATCAGGTCGCGCTGATGGAATTGCAATGCCGACAGGTTAACGGAGACGCTCCAGTGGCTGTTCCCCTCTTCATGCCATTGGCGCAACTGGCGACAGGCTTCGTTGATCACCCAGTTGCCCAGCGCGATGATCTGCCCGGTTTTCTCCGCTCGCGGCAGGAACATATCCGGCATCAACAAGCCACGGCGCGGATGCTGCCAGCGCAGCAGGGCCTCAAACCCCATCAGCAAGGTCCCACCGGCACGAAACTTCGGTTGATAAAACAGGCGCATCTCCTGATGTTCCAGCGCGTGCCACAGATCATTAGCCAACGCCAGCTGGTGCTGCGCAACCGTGCTCATCGCCGGTTCAAACAGGCACCAGCCGTTACGCCCACTGTGTTTGGTGTGATACATCGCGGAATCGGCGTTGAACATCATCTCCTGCTTGCTGCGGCCATGCAGCGGGAAGATGACGATACCAACGCTGAGTGACACCCGTAGCGAATAACGGTCGAGTTCAAAAGGGGCATCGATGGTATTCACCAGGCGCTGGGCGATAGTCGCGGCCTGTAAACCGTCACTGTCGGGACTGAGTAGCACAAATTCATCGCCCCCGAGACGCGCCAGAATGACATCCTCACGCAGTTGATTACGCAGGCGCGCAGCTACCGCGACAAGTAAGCGATCACCAACGTGATGTCCCCAGGTATCGTTGACCGCCTTAAAGCCATCCAGATCCATAAACATCAATGCGAAGGTTTGATCGTTGAGCGTGGCATGTTTGACGGCGGCGTCCAGTTGCTGCTCCAGCAACACCCGGTTAGGTAAGGTCGTGAGATTGTCGTGCATCGCCAGTTGGCGTAATTCATTGTTGGCATGCTTCAGCTTCGCTGCCAGTCGCGCCGCGCGTAGCTGCGCATCCAGCATCGACAGCAACAACGTGATCCCAAGGATGGTCAGGGTGATGATGGTCACCCATACTGCCAGCCCCTGATCGCTGACACCGTGTTCCATCATGCTGCTGGTGTTGTTGAACTGCGCAGCGGCCATTCCGACATAATGCATTCCGGCAACGGCAGCCCCCATGACCAGGGAGGCACAACCCCGCATCAACAACAGGCCATCGCCCTGGCGCAGATGAAATGCCAGCCAGAGCGCAGCGCCGGATGCGGCATAAGCAATCAACACCGACAACGCAACCAGCTCGATATTCCAGTGAATGGCCGGTTCGATCATCAGCGCGTTCATGCCGAGATAGTGCATCGCCACCACCCCGCTGCCGAGGGTTAACGTACCGCGCACCAACCGACGCCATGTCAGGTGGCTACCGCGTACCACCTGGGCAAACGAAAAGATGGCTGCGACGATCGCCACCGCCAGTGACCATGAGGTGAGCGGCACATTGTAACGCATGGTCATCGGTAGCATCATCGCCAGCATACCGATGAAATGCATCGCCCAGACACCAATACCCATCGCGGTGCCACCAGCCACCAACCACAAACGAGCGATGCAGCCACGAGACACCGCAACGCGTCCGGCAGTATCCAGTGCCGTAAATGAGGCGATAAAAGCGACGATTAATGAGCTCGTCACCAGAACGCTATCCCAGGTAATCAGCAACATGAGCGCTCCTCACTAACCCGCTAGCGAGCAGGTGCTGAATTATCGAACAGGAACAAAGATTAAAAAGCATGCATAAACGGTCAGTTAACTTTTAAAGCGATGCAGCCGCTAATCGAGCCAGGAGAATCTGGGGATTAGCGCGCTGGGGCTTTTTTATGTTCATTATCTATCGCTAAGTGGAGAATCGTTATTATGTCTGATTAATGCATGAACATAACACTGAACCTTGCATCGCGGTAGAGGGAGAAATAATTCCTTGTTTAGTTTTTTTGACCTGCCGGGATCCCTTGCTATCACTGAATTATCGGCGAATTGAATAAATTGATTAGGGAAAAATTATTGGTGGACCTGACAGGCTTCGCTTTGCTGAACTATAGTAAAGAAAACTGATATAAATCATTTCCCTGCCGCATAAGAACTTTCTTAGACAGCAGGGGTTTTGCTGTACCGCCAAACATGGCTTCTTGTTATTTTTCGGTTGATTTCATAAATACATCATCAGGTGAAAAAGCACTGACCCTGGATAATCAGTAAGGAATGATTATGAAACTCAAGCTTTTTCTTTTGGCCGCCAGCCTGAGCGCCACCTTCCCGCCGTACGCTGCTTTCGCTGCCACCACAACGGGAACCATTAACGCGACGCTCACCCTGACTACCGGTTGCCTGGTGAATGGTCAATCAGCCACGACCGGGGTGAACTTCGGTACATTAAACTTCGGTAGCAGCGCTGCCACTTTTGATACATTGAATGCCACCCTGGTTGGGGCATCTGGCAATGGTATCTATGTTCGCTGCACCACCGGTCAAACCTTTAACGTGCAGGTCACCAGCAGCAATGCTGCGCCAGCCACCATTTATGGCACCGTGAGTGGACAACCACGCTATTTAATCCTCGGTTCCAACAACACACAAGGCATCGCCTACACCCTGTACAGCGATGCAGCCTTCACCACCGCTATCGCCAATAACACCAATATCGCGCCGAGCGGAACCACCGACCCAACCCTGGGGACCAACTACGCCATTTATGGTCGCGTAGTCGGTGGTGGTTTCAACCCGTTAATTCCGGCGGGAACCTACACCGATACCATTAACGTTGCTGTGAATTACTGAGGCAGAAACTTCGGTTAAACAGGGTGAGAGTGGTCAATGGGTGGACGCGCATTGTTGGCGGTCTGGCCCTGCTGATAGGGAGTGTCAACGCCTGGGGGTTGCCGAGCGCAACCTTTCAGGTCTCTGCCTCAGTGGTGGCTGGCTGCGTGGTTTCCGGTACTAATCCCGGCGTTTTTGGCACGCTCAATTTTGGCACCCAGTCTGGCGTCGCCAGCAACAGCGTCAGTGCCACTTTTGTCCAGAGTTCCACCATCAGCCTTGCCTGCACACCAGGCACCACGGTCAGCATGTCAATCAATGGCGGCAGCAACTACACCACCACCCGCAACCTGAAACTGGCCAGTTTCACCAATACCGTGGCCTACAGCTTATACAGCAACGCCAGCCACACCACCGCGATTGGGGTGAATTCACCCATCACGCTGAGTTACAGCAACGCCAACAACATCACGTTGCCGATTTACGGCGTGTTGCAGTTACCCGGGCCGACGCGCGCCGGGGTTTACACCGATACGCTAACCGTCACCCTGAGTTGGTGAAGGAACAACAAAGAAGGAATAACACATGAAAAACCTGCTGCTGATATGGCTGCTCACGTTCAGCGCTCTCAGCCATGCTGCTAACTCGATGATGATCTGGCCGATTGATCCCGCCATCAATCCCGACGACAAAGCCAGTGAGCTTTGGCTGGAGAACCGTGGCGATGCGACCACCTTAATGCAGGTACGGATTTTCGCCTGGCAGCAGGTAAATCAACGTGAACAATATCAGACCCAGACTGAGGTGGTCGCCAGCCCGCCACTGGTCCGCGTCGAGCCGGGGCAGAAACAGCTGGTGCGCTTAATCAAGCAAACCCCGCCTGCTGCCGGTCAGGAGATGGCCTATCGCGTGGTACTGGATGAAATCCCTACGCCACGGAGTCCCGGTGCCAATCAGGCTGGGCTCACTTTCCAGATGCGCTACTCGGTGCCTCTGTTTGTGTATGGCAGCGGTCTGACTGTCGAAAGTGCCAAACCCGACCTGAGCTGGCAGGTGGAGAACAGCGGGGGCAGGCGCTGGCTGCTGTTGACCAATCACGGCAACGGCCATGCGCGCCTGAGCAATGTCATGATTGGCGGGCGCAAGCTGGGTGACGGTCTGTTCGGCTACGTTCTGGCAAACAGCAGCAATCGCTGGCCGCTTAACAGCAGCGTGAGCGGCGAACTGGAGGCCGAGATGAATAAAGGCCACTGGCGTAGCGCTGCTCTGCGCTAATGCGATTTTCGCCACATCCCTGCGCGCTGGCGGTGACCAGCGCCCTGTGCTGTCTGATCCCCCTGATAAGTAGCGCGGAGACGTTCTCCGAGCTGCCGCCTCCTCCTGCCCTGCAAAATAACGCGGCGGGACAGCAATACATGCTGGAGCTGATCATCAATCAGGAAGAACAAGGCAATATCGTCCCGGTTGAACAAAAGAACGGGGATTTTTGGCTGCGGCGCGGCGATTTGGAACGCGCCGGGATCCCGGCAGACAAGTTGCAGGGCCAGCAGATCAATGTTAACCAGCTGAACAGCGTCAAAGTGGATTATGACAACCAACGTCAACGCCTGCTGCTGACCGTTCCCCCGGCCTGGTTACCGGGCCAGGTGATTGGTCAGTCGCACAATGGCCCGCGCTATCCCGGTCGTAGCAGCACGGGAGCGCTGCTCAATTACGACTTCTACGCCACCCGCACCGATCATAGCGGCACGCGTCTCGCGACCTGGAATGAGTTGCGCTTATTTGGTGCTGCCGGACAATTCTCCAGCAACGGCGTGTGGCAGCAGCAACTGGAGGGCAGCGCTCCGCAGCAGCAGCAGGGTTATATCCGTTATGACACCTGGTGGAGTAACGAAAACGAGGAAGCGATAGTCAGCTGGCGCGCCGGGGATCTCATCACCGATTCTCTCTCCTGGAGCAACAGCGTGCGTCTCGGCGGCGTGCAGATTGGCCGTGACTTCAGCGTGCGTCCGGACCTGGTCACTTACCCGTTGCCACAGTTTTCCGGCCAGGCGGCGGTGCCGTCCACCGTTGATCTGTTTATTAATGGCTATCGTTCCAGCCAGGCCAACGTTCAACCCGGCCCCTGGTCACTCACCAATGTCCCCTTTGTCAACGGTGCTGGCGATGCGGTGATCACCACCACCGACGCGGTGGGCCGTCAGGTCACCACCACGCTGCCGTTTTACGTTTCCAGCAATCTGCTGAGACAAGGCTTGTCCGACTACTCATTTTCCGCCGGGGCGATGCGTGAAAATTACGGCATCAAAAACTTCGACTACGGCGCAGCCGCGGCCAGCGGTTCATATCGCTACGGTCTGACTGACTGGCTGATGCTGGAAACTCACGCCGAAGGCAGTGATGAGGTCGCGATGGGCGGTGCTGGCGGTCAGGTGAAACTCGGCAGTTGGGGAGTGATCAATGGCGCGCTGGCGCAGAGCCAGATGAGCGGTAAACCCGGCACGCAATATAGCTGGGGTTATCAGTACAACAACAGTTGGCTCAGCCTTGGCACGCAACACACGCTGCGGACCGTGGATTTTGGCAATCTGGCGCTGGTAGGCAATCGCAGTGACTCGGAGGACACCTCTTATTCGCTGGCACGTCGCAGTGCGCAATACACCGCCAGCGTGTCGATGAATCAATACGGGAGCCTCGGACTGGCGTACCTCGATATCAACAGCGGCGATGGCGAACGTACACGCCTGTGGAACCTGTCGTGGAGCAAAAATCTTTGGGGTAACAGCAGCCTGTATATTTCCGCCAGCCGCGATCAACAGCAAGGGGAATGGAGCGGAGCCATCTCGCTGGTGATCCCGTTTGGCGAACAAGGCAGTGCTTCGGTCAGTATGGAACGCGACCAGCAGGGAGAAAACAACCAACGCATTTACCTGTCACGCGCCATGCCGAGCGACGGCGGTTATTCGTGGGATGCTTCCTGGGCTAATCAGGGCGGCAACAGCGGCGATTATCGCCAGGGGAGCCTGCGCTACCGCAACAACAAAGTGGATACGTCGGCGGGCTTTTATGGCGACGACGATAACATCACCCAGTGGGCAGATTTCAGCGGCGCGCTGGTGCTGATGGATAACCGCCTGTTTGTCGCCAATCAGATCAACGACGCCTTTGTGCTGGTGAAAACCAACTATCCCGACGTCAACATCCGCTACGAAAACCAATCAATGGGACGCACCGATAAAGAAGGTTATCTGCTGGTTCCGTCGATTAGCAGCTACTACGCCGCGAAATACGATATCGATACGCTGGACTTGCCTGCGGATATGACATCACCGCGTGTCGAACAGCGTTTCGCCGTGAAGCGCCAGAGCGGCTATCTGCTTAATTTCCCGGTAGAGAAACTGCGTTCTGCCAGCGTCATTCTGCATGACAGCAACGGAAAACCGCTCCCCGTCTCCAGCCAGGTGCTACGTGCCGGGCAGGCAACCGAGTATGTCGGCTGGGATGGGATTACCTGGATGGAGAACCTGGAGGCCAGCAATCCTATCCAGGTCACCACGCCGGATGGTCGTAGTTGTCGCACTGAACTCACGATCGCCAATGGTCAGCCGCTGGCGCTGAAAACCTATGGCCCGCTCACCTGCGCGTTGCCACCGCCGCCACCTGGCGCTGCGCTACCCAATAGCGAAAACTCTACAACAGGCATATCACCATGAAAAAAATGCTGCTCCTGCTGACGTTGTTACTGTTACCAGGTCTGGTACAAGCCGCCTGTAGCCTACCTGCATCAACCGCCAGTTTTGGCTCGGTCACCACCTTTGTGGTCAATTCGACCATCAGTTCCACCTCAACCACCGCAAACGTGAACTGTGGCGCAGGTTCAGCCCTGACCTTATTAGGAACCAACCAAATTACCTTTCAGCTTGCCAGCGCGTCCAACGTCAATGGCACGCGTGGCACCCTGAAACGCAGCGGCGATACCGGCAGCGATAACATTCCGCTGCGCCTGTGTATGGACAGCGCCTGCGCCACTGAGCTGACAGTGGGGGGGGCGACCTATACCTTTTCACAAGCGGTGCTGGCGAACCTTGCCGGTCTGTTCGGCAGCCTGAACTTTGCCTTGCCGGTGTATCTGAAAACGGTGACGGGGCAGACGGTGGCGGCAGGTACCTATACGGCGACGCTCAACCTGTACGTCACCTATAACATTTGCACCAGCCTTGGCGTGGGTGGACTTTGTCTGACACCGCAGACCGGAACCGGCACCATTCCGATTACCGTGACGGTGGTGATATCGAATGATTGCACCACCATCACTGCACCTAACGTCAGTTTTGGCAGCGCGCCACTGGTCAGCAGCTTTTCCACCGTGCAGCAGACCATTAGCGTGGTATGCAGCAAAGGCAGCACCTATACCGTGGGCCTGAGTAATGGCAGCTATGCGGCGAATGGCGTGCGGAATATGGCGAGTGGCACCAACCGGTTAAGCTATGACATCTACCAGGGAACCACCACCACCACACGCTGGGGACCCACCGGTACGGACCGCTGGAGCAGCAGCACCTCAACGACCGTCAGCGCCGATGGCCTGACACGCGGCTATACCTATACCGCGCAGATTCTGACCACGCAAAATACCCCGGCTGCGGGTAATTACACGGATAATGTGGTGGTGGATTTGTCGTTTTAGATTTTTCCGTAGCGGCGCAATTTATTGCGCTGTTTTTTAGCAAAAGCAACCTCTGGCAAAAAGACGCGCGATAAATCGCGCCGCTACGACTGGATTATAATCAAGCATTTACCGCCGCAGTGCTGTGGCGCGTGCGATACTGCTTCACCATCCGGCCTATCAGCAATGTGCCGATCAAACCGCACACCGCCGCGAACGACAGCCATACGCCTGGCATCGCTTTGTCACCCGTGGCGTGAATCAGATAGCTGGAGACAGCCGGGGTAAAGCCGCCAAACAGCGCGGTTGCCAGGCTATAAGCCAGCGAGAAACCGGATGCGCGTACCTCGGCTGGCATGATTTCCGCCAGATAGACCACCATCGCCCCGTTGTAGCTGGCGTAGAGGAAGGATAACCAGAGTTCAGCCACCACCAGATGGGCGAAGGTCGGCGATCCGACCAGCCAGTGCAGCACCGGCCAGGCCGTGAGGATCATCAGGATGGTAAAGGTTATCAGCAACGGACGGCGACCAATCCGGTCGGACAACGAGCCCATCACCGGCAACCAGAACAGGTTGGAAAGACCGACAAACAGCGTTACCAGAAAGCTATCTTTATCGCTCATCATCAGCACGGTTTTGCCGAATGTGGGGGTAAATGCGGTGATCATATAGAACATCACCGTGGTGGTGACCACCATCAGCATACCGGCTAACACCAGCGCCCAGTTCTGTCCCACCGAGCGCATAATCTGACGCATGGTCGGATGATGTTTACGCTGACTGAAGGCTTCAGTCTCCTCCAGCATACGGCGAATCCAGAACAGAAACGGTACGATCAGACAGCCAATGACGAACGGAATACGCCAGCCCCAGTCAGTCACCGCCTCTTTTTCCAACAGGTGGTTCAGGCCCAGTCCCAGCAGCGCCGCGAAGATAACCGCCACCTGCTGGCTGCCAGATTGCCAGCTAACGTAGAAGCCTTTACGCCCTTTCGGGGCCACCTCAGCCAGATACACAGACACGCCGCCCAATTCAACACCGGCGGAAAAACCCTGCAACAAACGACCAATAAGAATCAACACCGGTGCTGCCGCCCCAAGGGTGGCATAGCCTGGCACCACCGCAATCGTCAGCGTACCCAGCGCCATAATACCGAGGGTGACCAGCAAGCCTTTACGGCGGCCATGATGGTCAATGTAGGCACCGAGCACAATCGCCCCTAACGGACGCATCAGGAAGCCTGCGCCAAAGGTCATCAGCGTCAGCATTAATGACGCAAACGGGTTATCACCGGGGAAAAAGGTTTTTGCAATCGCGGTCGCGTAATAACCAAACACCATGAAATCGTACATTTCAAGGAAGTTGCCGCTGGTTACGCTAAAGATAGTTCTGGCACCGCTCTGCGATGACTTTTGTAAAGAAGAAGGTGAGCTCATAGGATTTTCCAGTGTCTTCCATGCGGGGATGTCCCTTTTATCGTGACGTCTCCCTGATGAATGTGATCCAATTCACCATTGCACTTTACAAAAGCAGGGTTATACGTAACCAAACATTAACAAAGTTGATCCGCAGGATAATTGCCCGTTAATCCGCCTGATTCGTGGTTTTCCTTTTTGGTCGTCCATTACGCCCATAACAAAAAGGGCGCCCATTAGGGCGCCCTCATAACTTTCAGTGAAACTACTTCTTCACCGTTTCCATACCCATCAAGCCAATCTTCAGATATCCGGCTTCACGAAGTTGGTCCATCACCGACATCAGGGTTTCATAACTTACTGATTTGTCAGCCTGGAAGAAGATAGTGGTTTCTTTATTGCCTTCCGTCTGCGCCGTCAGCGCATTGACCAGCGTCTCTTTGGTGACCTGATCGTTGCCGATATAAACCTGGTTATCTTCTTTAATCGACAAATAAACCGGTTTTTCCGGACGCGGCTGCGGCGCACTGGTGGAAGCGGGCAGATTGACGCGAACATCCACGGTTGCCAGCGGCGCGGCCACCATAAAGATGATCAGCAGAACCAACATCACGTCGATAAACGGCGTCACGTTGATTTCATGCATTTCGCCATCGCTTTCCAGGTCGTCGTTTAAACGCATCGCCATCGCAATTACCCTACGCGCAGTTTCTGTGCGGCAGCCGGACGAGCCACTTCGTTAGTCACGTTTCCCAGGTCAAGGTCACGGCTTTGCAGCAGCAGCACCTGCGCCGCCACATCACCGAGCGACGCTTTGTAGCTGGCAATCATACGGGCAAATACGTTGTAGATGACCACGGCAGGGATTGCAGCGACCAGACCAATCGCGGTCGCCAGCAGCGCTTCCGCAATCCCAGGAGCGACCACCGCGAGGTTGGTGGTTTGCGTCTGTGCGATGCCGATAAAGCTGTTCATGATGCCCCATACCGTACCGAACAGGCCGATAAACGGAGCAACCGAACCAATGGTGGCGAGGAAACCGTTACCGCGGCCAGCATGACGGCTGAAAGCGGCAACACGGCGTTCCAGACGGAAGCTGGTACGCTCTTTAATACCATCGGTGTCTTCGACACCGGCTGAAAGTTCCAGCTCGTTCTGTGCATCGTTAAGTAACACGGCGCTGTGGCTGTTACCCTTGAAGCTGGCGGCAGTGCTGGAGGCGTCATCTAATGAACGCGCATCACTCAGGGCGAGATGTTCGCGTTTCAGTCGGCGCTTGGCTGAACTCAACTCAGCAAACTTACCAAAGAAGATTGCCCAGGTGACCACAGAGGCCATCAACAGGCCAATCATGACCACCTTTACCACGATATCGGCATGATGATACATGCCCCAAACGGAGAGATCCGTCTGCATCAAATCACTGGCTACCACGCTGCATCTCCAACTTCAATTGCATAGTTCACGATCGAGCGCCGGATCATAACAAATTAGCGGGCCGAATTGATAGTAGTTCTCATTACTATTTACAAACGAAAAGTGCGTTTTTCCACCACAGTTTCTTTCGATTGTGAGCAGGTTTTATAAATGTGACGCACCGTATAAAATTATTAAAACATCGTTTCAAAATGTGATGCATTTCATTCAATCAACATCTGCCCACTTTTTCACCACACGATTTTCATTATTCTGAGCCAGCCCTGCCTTTTAACGGTGCCGTTGCACTGTCCGATTTCGCTACCTCTTGCTGGAGCAAAAAATGACGCTGAAAAAAAGACTACTCGCAGTTTCGTTGTCCTCCATGATCGCCCTGCTGGCCTGTAATGCGCAGGCCAAAGTCCTTAAGGTGGCGGAAGTGCAGCCCGCCGGTTATCCCACCGTGGTCGCGCTGGAGCATATGGGGGAGAAACTGAAACAGGCCACCGATGGTCGTCTGGAGATGAAGGTGTATGCCGGTGGCGTGCTTGGCGATGAAGATCAAACCTTACAACAGGTTCAACTGGGCGCGATTGATATGATCCGCGTTTCGTTGGCCCCGGTGACCACCATCGCGCCGGAAACCAGCGTGCTTACCCTGCCCTTTATCTTCCGCGATGAAGATCATATGCACAAAGTGCTGGATGGTAGCGTAGGTGAGCAGATCGTCGATAAATTCAATAAAGATCCCAACACCCGTATGGTGTTTCTCGGCTGGACCGATGCCGGGACGCGCAACATGATCACCAAAAAGCCGCTGACTAAGCCTGAAGATCTGCAAGGTATGAAGATCCGCGTGCAGAACAGCGCCATCTCGCTTGCCACGCTAAAAGCAATGGGCGCTAACCCGGTAGCGATGGGCGTCAGCGAAGTGTTTAGCGCCATGCAAACCGGCGTGGTGGACGGCACCGAGAATAACCCACCGACCTTTGTCGCCCATAACTACCTGCCCGTAGCGAAGTACTACACCCTCACCGGCCACTTTATTCAGCCAGAGATGATCCTGTTCTCCAAACCGGCGTGGGATCGCCTCTCTGCTGACGATCAGGCGTTACTGAAGAAGCTGGGCAAAGAAGCTCAGGATGAGGAACGTCAGTTGTGGGCCAGCTACACCCAGCAATCGATTGAGAAAATGAAGGCCGGAGGCGTCACCTTCCAACAGATCGATCGCGACTACTTTGTCAAAGCTACCCAACCGGTACGCGATCAGTTTGGCGGCAAGTATCAGGATCTGATGACACAGATCGCCGAGGTGAAATAACCCCCCACGCCGCGCGCAGGCGTGGCGTTTCACTCAGGATCCAATTATGAACGCATATTCCCGGTGGATGGATCGGTTGTACCTGCTGTGCATGTGGGTGGCGGCGGCAGCGTTGATGATCATGGTAGCGGTCATTCCCGTCGGCATCTTTGCGCGCTATGTATTGAACAGCGCGCTCTCATGGCCAGAGCCGGTAGCCATTATCTGTATGATCATTTTTACCTTTGTCGGCGCGCCGGTCGGCCTGCGGGCCGGCACCCATATTTGTGTCTCTATGTTGACCGATCGCTTGTCACCTGGCGGGCAAAAATGGGCGCTGCTGTTGTGTAACCTGCTGTTAATCGCCTTATGTGTGGTGCTGTTCCGCGCCAGCTACAACCTGTGTGCCGCGATGTGGATTCAGCCGCTGGCCTCACTGCCCAATGTCACCTATGGCGAAATGTATTTACCGATCCCGATTGGCACCGTTTTTACCCTACTGTTTGCCCTGGAACGTCTGCTGAATGGCGACCAGAGCCAGCGCCCAATCGTCACGCTTGGCGGCACCCACTAACCTCGGAGCATCGTGATGGACGCATTCATCCTGATTGGCAGTCTGATTCTGTTGCTGTTGGTCGGCTTTCCGGTCGCTTTCGCGGTCGGGTTTAGCGCCTTTATCGGTGCCTGGTGGATTGACCTGCCGCTTGAAGCGGTGGTGATTCAGGTGACCAACGGCATCAATAAGTTTTCGTTACTCACCATCCCGTTCTTTATTCTGGCAGGCGCAATCATGGCTGAAGGCGGGATCGCCCGACGCCTGGTGAATTTTGCCTATATCTTCGTCGGCTTTATTCGTGGCGGCTTATCGCTGGTGAATATCGTCGCATCGACGTTTTTCGGTGCAATTTCCGGTTCTTCCGTGGCGGATACCGCCTCGATAGGCTCGGTAATGATCCCGCAAATGGAGGAGAAAGGTTATCCACGCGATTTTGCGGCGGCGGTGACCGCCAGCGGTTCGGTGCAGGCGGTGCTGACGCCACCCAGCCATAACTCGGTGATTTATTCGCTGGCAACGGGCGGCGTGGTGACCATTTCCTCGTTGTTTGTCGCCGGTATTTTTCCCGGTCTGCTGCTCGGAGCATGTCTGATGGTGATGTGTCTGGGATTTGCGCGCAAACGTGGGTATCCCAAAGGTGAAGCGATCCCGTTTCGCCAGGCGCTGAAGATCTTCTTTGATGCCTTCTGGGGGTTGTTCACCATCGTCATTATTCTCGGCGGCATTCTGTCCGGGATTTTCACCGCCTCGGAATCTGCGGCCATTGCCTGCCTGTGGGCATTCTTCGTCACCATGTTTATCTATCGTGACTTTAAGTGGAGCCAGTTGCACATCCTGCTGTTTCGCACCATCAAAACCGTCACCATCGTGATGGTGTTGATTGCCTTCGCAGCCGGTTTTGGCGCAGTGATGACCTTTATGCAACTGCCCACCGCGATTACCGAAGCCTTTACCAGCCTGTCGGACAACAAGTACGTGATCCTGATGTGTATTAACGTGCTGCTGCTGGTGATCGGTACGCTGATGGATATGGCACCGATCATCCTGATCCTGACGCCTGTGCTGCTGCCTGTCGCTACCTCACTCGGCGTGGATCCGGTGCATTTCGGCATGATCATGATGACCAATCTCGGTATCGGCCTGATCACGCCACCTGTCGGCACCGTGTTGTTCGTTGCCAGTGCGGTCAGTAAACAGAAGATTGAACAGGTGGTCGGCGCGATGCTGCCGTTCTACTGCATGCTGTTTCTGGTGTTGATGTTAATCACGTATGTCCCGGCGCTGTCGCTGTGGCTGCCACATATCATGGGGGTGATGTAAAGGTAGGCCCGTAGCGGCGCGATTTATCGCGCAGGTTTTTCCACATCGCGCGATAAATCGCGCCGCTACGGATCACGCTTCGTCCAATGAAGGTGACTGTCTGATATTCCGTAATCAGGGGCAACGCACAGGACCGATTCGTGTTAACGTGGTGGTTTTGTGAAATGCGGCAGGAAAGGCAGTGATGGCAACGAAAAAAATAGACACCACGCTGGTCAGCGCGGGACGCAGCAAACGTTACACTCAGGGTTCAGTCAACAGCGTGATTCAGCGTGCCTCATCGCTGGTGTTTGACACCGTCGCCGATAAAAAACGCGCCACCGCCGGGCGGGCGAAAGGCGAACTGTTTTATGGCCGTCGTGGCACCCTGACACACTTTTCCCTCCAGGATGCGATGACCGAACTGGAAGGCGGTGCCGGTTGCGTGCTCTATCCTTGTGGTGCTGCTGCGGTTGCCAACGCTATTCTTTCGTTTGTCGCCGCTGGCGATCATGTACTGATGAGTGGCGCGGTCTACGAACCGACTCAGGACTTCTGTACCAAAATCCTCAGCAAACTTCAGGTCACCACCACCTTTTTTGATCACTGCATTGGCAGCGAAATCAGCGCGTTGGTGCAACCCAATACTCGCGTGGTGTTTCTGGAATCCCCGGCATCCATCACTATGGAAGTGCAGGACATCCCGGCGATTGTCGCCGCAGTGCGCAGCAAAGCCCCTGATGCCATCATCATGCTCGATAATACCTGGGCGGCGGGCGTTTTGTTTAACGCTCTGGAGCATGGCGTCGATATTTCGATCCAGGCCGGGACCAAATACCTGATCGGTCACAGCGATGCGATGATCGGCACTGCCGTCGCTAACGCCCGCTGCTGGGATCAACTGCGTGAAAATTCCTACCTGATGGGCCAGATGGTGGACGCCGATACCGCCTATATGGCGAGCCGTGGTCTGCGCACGCTGGGTACGCGTCTGCGCCAGCATGAAGAGAGTGGTTTACAGGTGGCGGAGTGGCTGGCCGCTCGCCCGGAAGTGGCGCGCGTTAACCATCCGGCGCTGGCGCAGTGCAAGGGGCATGAATTCTGGCAGCGAGATTTTACCGGCAGTAGCGGCCTGTTTTCCTTCATCCTGCATGAGAAGCTGAGCAGCGAGCAGCTGGCGCACTATCTCGACGGTTTCCACCACTTCAGCATGGCCTACTCCTGGGGCGGTTATGAGTCGCTGATCCTCGCCAATCAACCGGAAGAGCTGGCTGAGATTCGCCCGGCAGGTGGCGTCGATTTTACCGGTACGCTGGTGCGGCTACATATTGGTCTGGAACACGTTGCCGACCTGATTGAGGATCTGCAAGCCGGGTTTGAGCGCCTGAAACGCTAAAATCTTCAACAAAGCCTCAACAAGCCTGATGCCGCGTGGCAGAGATCAACGTCTGCTGCTACGCAGGCCGTTAAAATAAAATCCTTGTGACTTGATGGAATAGCAGATGGGTGTTTTACATGAGATTGTCCAGGCGCTCTGGCATCAGGATTTTGCCGCGCTGGCCAATCCGGATGTGGTGTGGATTGTCTACGGTGTGATGTTTGTGACGCTGTTTCTGGAAAACGGTTTATTGCCAGCGTCTTTTCTGCCGGGCGACAGCTTGCTGCTGCTGGCTGGGGCGATGGTTGCCAAAGGTGTGATGGACTTTGTCCCGACCATGCTGATTTTGACCACCGCGGCCAGCCTTGGCTGCTGGCTGAGCTATCTTCAGGGACGCTGGCTGGGCAACACCAAAATTGTCAAAAGCTGGCTGATGCACCTGCCAGCCCAATATCACCAACGCGCCTGGCAGTTGTTTAACCGCCACGGGTTGATGGCGCTGCTGGTGGGTCGCTTTCTGGCGTTTGTGCGTACCCTGCTGCCAACCATGGCAGGCATTTCCGGTTTGCAGAACGGTCGTTTTCAGTTTTTTAACTGGCTGAGCGGCTGGCTGTGGGTATGCATTGTGGTGGCGTTCGGCTATGGCATCAGCCAGGTGCCGTTTATCAAACGCCATGAAGATCAGGTGATGGCGATTCTGATGCTGCTGCCGGTAGTTTTGTTGTTCGTCGGGCTGGCGGGCAGCATTCTGGTGATCTGGAAAAAAAGACGCCCGAAGGCGTCATAGAAGCTGCGCGGCGTCGGCGGTGGACTCAAACACCGTCTGACGCACGCGGCTTGCCTCCTCTCCCGGCGTGACGCCGAAATAGCGCTTAAACTCGCGTGAAAATTGCGAAGGGCTTTCATAACCGACGCGTACCGCCGCGGCACTGGCACGCATCCCATCCTGTAACATCAACAGGCGCGCCTGATGCAGGCGATAGCGTTTCAGATACTGCAACGGCGAGGTTTGCGTTACGGCTTTAAAGTTGTGGTGGAACGCCGATACGCTCATGTTTACCTCTGCCGCCAGCGTCTCCACGCTAAGGTTTTCACTAAAATGACTTTCGATACGGCGCAACGCACGGGCGATCTGGCTAAATTGCGTCTGGCGGCTGATCAATGATAACAGCGCACCGCCACAAGGCCCGGTCAGCACGTAGTAGATAATTTCCCGCACGATTTGCGGCCCGAGCACACGCGCGTCACGCGGTTTCCGCATCACATCCAGCAGACGCTCAGCGGCGCACAGCATCTCTTCACTGAGAAAAGCGGAATGAATGCCAGAGGTTTGCGGCTGCGGCTGAAAATCCTGATCGTCGCCAATCTCCATCAACAAATCCTGTAGGCTGGCGTTATCGACCGTCAGACACATCCCCGCCAGCGGCTCTTCTGGCGTAGCTTCGGTTTCACACTCCACTGGCAGCGGCACGGTGAGCATCAGGTATTTGGTGGCGTCATAATGGAACACCGTGCTGCCGAGATAGCCGGTTTTACGCCCCTGAAACAGAATGACAATGCCGGGCTGATACATCATCGGCGTGCGCGGCAACGGCTCGTCGGCATAGATCAATCGCACGTTATCCAGCTGACATAGCGGCTGGCTACCAGGCTTCATCAGCGCAATCACCTGACGGGCAAGCTGACGGCAAAGCGTGTCATAAGGCATGGCATAGTCTCTCGCAGCAAAAAAGGCAGTTTGCCGCACCTCGGGCGAAAGCTCCAGCTTGCTGGAGAATCAGGCAAGATTCCGGCAGAAACAGACAGCACAAAAATGCCGCAGAGTTGCCACAATGAACCCGAGGCTAAGGTTTGTTGACTAGACTTAACCTCAGTGTTTCCGGTGAGTCACTGCGACAAATAAGGAGCAACTATGGCAGACCAACCACTGATTAAACTGCACGACGGCAATATGATGCCGCAGCTCGGGCTGGGTGTCTGGCAGGCAAGTATTGATGAAGCACGCAAAGCGGTATTAAAAGCGCTGGAGGTGGGCTATCGCTCTATCGATACGGCTTCCGCCTACAAAAACGAGGAGGCGATTGGTCAGGCGTTGCAGGAGACGGACGTGCCTCGCGAACAGGTTTTCGTCACCACCAAGCTGTGGAATGATGACCAGAAAAATGCGCAGCAGGCGCTGGAAACCAGCCTTGAAAAACTCAAACTGGATCAGGTGGATCTTTACCTGATGCACTGGCCCTGTCCGTTTAAAGATCTGTACCTGAGTGCCTGGGAACAGATGATTAAGTTGCAGCAACAGGGTCTGACCAAAAGTATTGGGGTGTGTAATTTCAACGAAGCACATCTGAAACGTCTGATGGATGAGACCGGGGTTTCCCCGGTGGTAAACCAGATAGAACTGCACCCGATGTTGCAGCAGCGCACCCTGCACGCGTGGAATGCCCTGCACCAAATCCAGACTGAATCCTGGAGTCCGCTGGCGCAAGGTGGCCAGGGGGTGTTTGATCAGGAAGTGATCAAAAGCCTTGCGAAGAAATATGGCAAAACTCCGGCGCAAATCGTTATTCGCTGGCATCTGGACAGCGGATTGGTGGTGATTCCGAAGTCTGTGACGCCGGCGCGTATTGAGGAGAACTTTAAGGTGTTTGATTTCCGGTTGGAGAAACCGGAGATCAGTGAGATCACCACGCTGGATATTGGTAAGCGGTTGGGACCAGATCCGGAGAAATTTGGCGGTTAGGTGCGAGCTATTGCCCTCACCCCGGCCCTCTCCCGCAAGCGGGAGAGGGAGGAAGTACCCGTGCACCTCTCAATCCCCTCTCCCGCTTGCGGGAGAGGGTTAGGGCGAGGGAAAGAGATTACGCCGATGGGTTAACCAATAACTGCCCCGCTGTACCGCGATCCGCGAGCTCCAGCGTTTGGCTGTAATAAACAAACGGGAAGTGATCCGACGAACTCTGCGTAAAGCTCACCAGCAATTCGACATCACCATCAACCCACACCGTATCCTTCCAGCCGCGATCTTCACCCATCGGCTGCGCGCCATTGACGCTTTTAATCAGGAACATCACGCCCTGAATATGCAGTGACTGCGGGCGGTCGGCATGCAGGATCCAGCGTTCAAAGCTGCCCTGCTGCGCGGTGGTATCAATACGCCCCATATTCCACAGCGCACCATTGATGCCCGGCATGCCATCGCCAATGCGGAATTCACGGGTACGTACCGCCGCACCATCCAGAATCTGATCCGCCAGCAGACGCATCGGCAGATTGTCCGTCACCAAAGGCAGCAAACCGGTCGGTCGCAGCGTCAACACCAGGGTGTTGGCAAGAATCGATGAAGGTTCAAACAGCCCGCGCAAACGATCCATCAGACCCGCCGCAGTGCCTGCGGTGATCGACACGACATCGCCCTGCGACATATCCACCAGCACTTCACGTCGCTCACCCGGAGCCAGCGACAGACGCTGCACCGCGACCGGCGCAGGCAAAAAGCCCTGATCGCTGGCGATCACCGTAAACGGGCGATTATCGGAGAAAGCCAGATCGTAACGACGTGAGTTAGACGCGTTCAACAGGCGCAAACGCACCCAACCGCGTGAAACCTCCACATAGGGATTTTGCACGCCATTGACCAGTAAGGTGTCGCCGAGGAAGCCGCCATCCTGCGGCGGGTCGTACACCGGGGTGGCAAAGTTGTCGAGACGCTTGTCCTGAATCACCAGCGGGAAATCATCCACACCGTAATGCTTTGGCAGCGGCAGCGTCTTGCTGACGTCATCTTCAATCAGCCACATCCCCGCCAGCCCGTTGTAGACATGCGGGGCCATACGGTTGGGGGTATTGGCGTGATACCACAGGGTCGCTGCTCCCTGACGAATTGGCAGCACGGGTGCCCAGTCAACACCCGCCGACATCATACGCGGCGCGCCACCCATCAGGGCGCCTGGCACCTGAAGACCGCTCACCGTCATCGCCACCGGCTCATTGAGACGATTGCTGTAAATCAGTTTTACGTCGTCGCCGCTGTACACACGTACCGTCGGGCCAAGATACATGCCATTGATGCCCCAAACCGGCACTTTGTTGCTGTCGCCATTGAATGACCAGTGGCTACGCTGGAGCGTGAGAAAGAGTGGCTGACCGCGGCGTGATTCAATCAACGGCGGGACCGGAAGAGGTGTATCACCAGCGGGTGCGGAAGCGGCACGCGCGGTGTATGGCATAGCGCTGGTAGCAAGCGCAACACCGGCAGAAAGCTGAATAAACTGACGTCTGCTGCAAGACATAAAACTTCAGACCCTTTGAGCGTGGCGTGAGGACGCCGTCCATTTTTTCTAATTGCTATTGCTGTGCTGTCCCCCAAGCGGGGAGATGGCACGGGGCAGATTGCCTGCCCCGTGGGAACGGTCAGATTTTACCGTTTTTTTCACGCTCGGCGACTTCGGCGTTCAATTCTTCCAGCTTTGCCGACATTAATTCGCGGCAGTGGGTCGCCAGCTTACGTACTGAACTGTCGGCAAACGCGGCAGTGTCCACCGGGGGTAACATCTCAACAATCACCAGACCGTTGTTCCAGCGATTGAGTTTGATTTTGTCATGGGTGTTGGACACCACCACCGGGATGATGGGCACCCCTGCTGCCATCGCGGCATGAAACGCACCCGTTTTAAACGGCAGCAGGCCACGCCCGCGGCTGCGCGTCCCTTCCGGGAACATCCAGAACGAAATGCGTTTCTTTTTAAACTGATCGATCAATTCACCTATGGTGCCATGTGCCTTGGCTCGATTATCACGGTCAATCAACAGGTTGCCCGCCAGCCAGTACAACTGACCAAAAAACGGGATCCACAACAGGCTTTTTTTGCCAACGGTCACCGTGGTGGGCTGCACAATTTTGGCTGCCGTGATCATGTCGAAGTTGTTCTGGTGGTTTGCGATATAAATGGCGTTGCCATAGCTCGCGGCATCGGCCGGTTTACGCAGTTCCACTTTGACACCAAACACCGATGATAAGCGACCAAACATGTGGCCAAAAGTGGCCACATGGCGCGGGTTACGCGGTGAAAACAGGCACCAAATACAACCAAACACACAGACCAGAATCGAATAGATGATTACAAAAATAGCCCGTAAAATTAGTAACATAGCTTCCTCAATAATGGCATACCCTTGCCTGCTTTATTATTTTGCAGGGTTATTCTTCACTCGCTTCGCTGTGGCGCGTTGGGGCATCCAGCTCAACACGGTCGATACGTTGCAAACCGCGTGGTAACAACGTACCACGACGACCACGATCGGCGCGGAACTTCTGCAACTCTTCGCTGCGCAGCACCAGCTTGCGCTTGCCTACATGTAAGGTAATCGCGCTGCCGGTCGGCAGAATCAGCAACCACACCAGCTTGTCACTACCCGCTGCGGCTTCTGCGGATGGGATAGAGATGATTTTGTTGCCCTTGCCTTTCGACATTTGTGGCAGCTCGCCCACCGGGAACATCAACATGCGGCCGGCCTGAGTGATCGCCAGCAACATGTCATCTTCGTGATTCACCGCCATCGGCGTCATCACTTTGGCGTTTTCCGGCAGCGTCAGCAGCGCTTTACCCGAACGGTTGCGCGACACCAGATCGGCAAAGGTACAGATAAAGCCATAACCCGCATCCGAAGCCATCAGCAATTTCTGCTCATCCGGCTCCATCAGCACCTGCTCCATCACCGCGCCCGGTGGCGGCGTCAGCTTGCCGGTTAACGGCTCGCCCTGACCACGCGCCGACGGCAGCGATGTCGGATCAAGGGTATAACTGCGGCCGGTGGAATCGATAAACGCCACCGGTTGATTGCTCTTACCTCGCGCGGCAGCCAGATAACTGTCTCCCGCTTTGTAACTCAGACCGGCTGGGTCGATATCGTGGCCCTTGGCACTACGTACCCACCCCATCTGCGACAGTACAATGGTGACCGGCTCGGCGCTCACCAGCTCTGTTTCGCTCAGCGCTTTGGCTTCTTCACGCTCACGCAGCGGTGAACGACGATCGTCGCCGTAGGTCTGGCTGTCAGCCTGCAACTCTTTCTTCAGCAGGTTGCTCATCTTGCGCTCAGAGGCGAGGATCGCCTGCAACTGATCGCGCTCTTTTTCCAGCTCTGCCTGCTCACCGCGAATCTTCATCTCTTCGAGTTTAGCGAGGTGGCGCAGTTTTAATTCCAGAATCGCTTCGGCCTGCGTCTCGCTGATATCAAAGCGCGACATCAGCACCGCTTTCGGCTCGTCCTCGGTACGGATGATGTGGATCACTTCATCAATATTGAGGAACGCCACCAACAAACCTTCAAGGATATGCAGGCGACGCAACACGCGTTCCAGGCGGTAGTTCAGACGGCGGGTGACGGTATCGCGACGATACACCAGCCATTCAGAGATAATTTCCAGCAGGTTTTTCACCGCCGGACGGTTATCCAGCCCGATCATGTTCAGGTTAACGCGGTAGCTTTTTTCCAGATCGGTGGTGGCAAACAGGTGGTTCATCACCTGATCCAGATCGACACGGTTAGAGCGTGGCACAATCACCAGACGGGTCGGGTTCTCGTGATCGGATTCGTCACGCAGATCCTCCACCATTGGCAGCTTTTTATTGCGCATCTGTGCAGCAATCTGCTCCAGCACGCGCGCCCCCGAAACCTGATGCGGCAGCGCGGTGATGACCACTTCACCCTCTTCTTTTTTCCACACCGCGCGCTGGCGGATGGAACCGCGACCGTTCTGGTAAATCTTACGAATCTCATCACGCGGGGTGATGATCTCGGCTTCGGTCGGGAAATCCGGTCCGTGCACGATATCCAGCAGTTCATCCAGCGTGGTGTTTGGCTTCTCGATCAGGGTGATCGCGGCCTGCGCCACTTCGCGAATGTTATGCGGCGGGATGTCGGTCGCCATACCTACGGCGATGCCGGTGGTGCCGTTCAGCAGGATGTTCGGCAGACGCGCCGGTAACATCTTCGGTTCCTGCAAGGTGCCGTCAAAGTTGGGGATAAAATCCGACGTACCCTGGCCCAGCTCACTCAGCAGGATTTCGGCATATTTGGACAGGCGCGATTCGGTATAACGCATCGCGGCGAACGATTTCGGATCATCCGGCGCACCCCAGTTGCCCTGACCGTCCACCAGCGGATAGCGGTAAGAGAACGGCTGTGCCATCAGCACCATCGCTTCATAACAGGCGCTGTCACCGTGCGGATGGTATTTACCCAACACGTCACCCACGGTACGTGCTGATTTCTTAAATTTGGCGCTGGCGTTCAGACCCAGCTCAGACATCGCGTAGACAATACGGCGCTGTACCGGCTTGAGGCCGTCACCGATATAGGGCAGCGCACGGTCCATGATCACGTACATGGAATAGTTCAGGTACGCGTTCTCTGTAAATTTGTGCAGGGCAAGACGCTCTGCACCATCCTGCGTCAATTCGCTCATTAAGCTTGCATCCTCACTTCGTGGCCCACGGCGGCGGGACATCCGGCGGTCGTTTGGCGAGGATAGTACCTTATTCCCGTGGCTTAGTCACAGGGGAAGCCATCTCTGACATCAGGAATCATGGTTGGAAAATAAATGTGAGGCAGATTAAAAAAACAAAATAGAATGCGATCAGGATCACAATGAATAATTCCAACGCGCTGTGATCACGATCCCAATTAATTTTCAGATAATCCAATTCGTATTAATCCTGTCCTCTTCGGAGGACAACATTTAGTATTGTTGCTTTCCCCGTCCTTTTCTAAATTCATACTCCATAAGAAAGATTTTTTGCGCTCCTGATTTCTGGCATCTGGAAAATATAAAAAACAACCTGACGGGAAACTGTTTTGCCAAAATAAAGGTGAACGAATGCAAATACTGACTTCGCGACAACACCGATTAGTGAAACTGCTGTTGCAGCAGGCCGCGCCGCAACCCCTGAAGCAACTGGCGCAACAGCTCGGCGTATCCGAAAAAACCATCTACCGTGACCTGCAATGGCTGGAAAACTGGCTGAACAACTGGGCAATGGTGTTGGAGAAAACCCCTGGCCGCGGCGTACGCTTGCGGGTTGATGATGTTCAGCAACGCCTGCAACTGGAACAACAACTGAATGGCGATGACAACAGCGAAGCGCTGAGCCACAACAGCCGTCGGGTAAAAATTGCCTCCCAGTTGCTGAGTGATGCACCACGCGAAACCTCTATCAGTAAGTTGTCCGAACGTTATTTTATCAGCCATGCCTCCATTGTTAATGACCTGAAGGTGATTGAAGAGTGGCTGCAACCGTTGGGATTGACGCTGGCGCGCGGCCCAGGCGGCACCCATATCGAGGGCAACGAACAGACGCTGCGTCAGGCGATGGTGTCGCTGATTAATGATGTGATGCAGCAAAACGTCGCCGGAACGCCCTTGCTGCCACGGCTTGATCCCGGCAGCCAGCAGGCACTGGTCCATTATTTTGGCGATGAGGATGTGGCCTTTGTCCAGGCGCTGCTGCAACAGATGGAGCAGCAACTGAGTTACCCGCTGGGCGATGCCTGGTATCTCAATCTGTGCACCCACATTTTGATCATGATGCACCGTATGGCACAGGGGAACGTACTGGCGTTGCAGACCATGCTGGCGGCGCAGGATCTTGATAAGCGTATCCTGACCATCGCCCGACAGATGGTTACGCAGATTGAGGCACGTATCGGTTGTGCGCTACCCGCCGATGAAGTCGGTTTTATTTATCAATATATCGTCTCATCCGGCATTGTGGTGGAGGAACGTGGCGACCATGCGCCAATGCATAACCAATTTTCCACGGCGGAGTCGGTTAAAATAACCTGTGAATTAATTGATCGCTTCTCGGCCTTTATTCAGCAGGATTTATCTCAGGACCGTTTATTATTTGACGGGTTACTGGTGCATATTAAGCCTTTATTAAATCGCCTTAAATATCACATCCATATTCGTAATCCATTGCTGGATGATATTCAGCAGGAAATGAAAGAAATATTTTCACTGACACAACAGGCAATGCAATTGACAGCGCGCACGTTCGATCTCTCGCCAGTCGCCGATGACGAAATAGGTTACCTTTGCGTCCATTTTCAGGCCGCGCTGGAACGGCAAATTGCCCATAAACGCATTCTGGTGGTGTGCTCCAGCGGAGTGGGTACGTCGCATTTGCTGAAAAGTCGCATCCTGCGCGCCTTCCCGGACTGGGAAATCGCAGGCGTGGTATCAGCCAGCAACCACGAGGCATTTTGTCAGCGCGAAACGGTGGATTTGGTGATTACCACGATTCACCTCAGCAGCGGGGCCATCCCCAGCGTGTATGTCAGTGCATTTTTTAACGATGACGATATCCGGCGGGTTACCGACGCCATGATTGGCAGCCAGCTGCCACAGGGGACGCGCTGCGTCCTGGCTGAACATTAATTGAATGAGGTCTGACTGATGGATATTTCTCGCATTCTGACGCCGCGCCGCGTCAATCTGGCCCTGACTGCCACCAGCAAAGAAGAAGTGATCAACGAGCTGACCGAGCTGCTGTATCAGGACGGCGCCATCAGCGATCGCGAGGCATTTATCGCCGATGTCTGGCTGCGCGAAGCGGAAGGCTCAACCGGATTTGAAAACCATATCGCCATCCCGCACGGCAAGTCTGCCGCCGTGCGGCAAACGACCTTAGCCATTGGCCGCACCCAGCAGGATATTCCCTGGGAAACGCTCGATGGCAGCCAGGTGCGCTGCATCATCCTGTTCGCGGTGCGACTGGAAGATCAGAACACCACCCACATTCGCCTGTTGTCGCAGGTGGCCAGCGCGCTGGCCGATGATGAGGTGATTGCCCAACTGCTGGCGGAAAACGACCCCAGCAATATCATCCGGCTGTTTAGTCAGTACGCCGAAACCGACCTCTGTTAACCCTACTCCTCTGAGGTGACACATGAATATTGTCTGTGTAGCGGCCTGCACGGCAGGCATCGCGCATACCTATATCGCGCGCGAAAAACTGATTAAGGGCGCCCATGCACTGGGCCACACCATCCACGTCGAAACTCAGGGCACCATCGGCACCGAGACGGAACTGACGCGTGAAGCGATCGCCGCAGCCGATGTGGTGATCCTCGCCGTTGACGTCAAGATCAAAGGCGAAGAGCGCTTTCAGGGCAAGCCTATCGTGAGGGTCAAAACCGAAGTGGTGATCAAGTCACCGGTGAAATTCCTCGAAAAAGTGGCGGATTCACTGGCGCGAGCCTGAGGAGATCCATCATGAGTGACAACAAACGTCAGTACGGCCAGGAGATCAAAGGCCATCTGCTCACCGGTATCTCCTGGATGATCCCGCTGATCGTCGCTGCCGGGATCTGTATCGCCCTGGGCCAGGTGATCGGCGGGCCGGATGTCGGTAAGCAAACCGGCACCATCGCCTGGATGTTGAACCAGATCGGTGGCTGGGGGATGGGGCTGATCGTGCCGCTGATCAGCGCGGCTATCGCTTACTCGATTGCCGATCGTCCCGGTTTTGCCCCAGGTTTGATCGTCGGGTTTATTTGCGGCCAGATCGGCACCGGATTTATTGGTGGCATTCTCGGTGGCTTCCTCGTCGGTTATACCGTGCTGCTGCTGCGCCGCACCATCAAACTGCCGCAATCAATGCAGGGACTGATGCCGATCATGGTGCTGCCGCTGCTGAGTACCATCATCGCCGGGCTGCTGATGATGACCTTTATCGGCCAGCCGATTGTCTGGTTGCAGAAGGCGCTGATTCATCTGCTGGAATCGATGCAGGGTGGCTCGAAGTTTGTCATGGGGGCGATTCTCGGTGCGATGGCGACCTTCGACTTTGGCGGTCCGATCAATAAAACCATGTCGCTGTTTGCCGACGGCATGCTGGTGGATGGCATTTACGGTCCAGAGGCGGTGAAATTTGTCGGCTCCATCATCCCTCCCTTCGGCATCACCCTCTCCTTCCTGCTGACACGGCATAAGTACACCAAAGCGGAGAAAGAGGCGCTGAAAGCCGCTTTCCCGATGGGTATCTGCATGATTACCGAAGGGGTGATCCCGATTGCGGCCCGTGACCTGTTGCGTGTGGTTGCCAGCTGTGTTGTCGCCTCGGCGATTGCTGGCGGGCTGATTATGGTGTGGGGCGTGGAAGCGCCGGTGCCGCATGGCGGGATGTTTGTGGTGCCGCTGTTTACCAAACCCTGGCTGTTCTGTCTGGCGCTCGGCATTGGCACCGTGGTGTGTGGCGTGATGCTGTCGCTGATGAAGAAAACCGTGACCCAGGCGGATGAAGAGTTCGACGATGTGGAAGCCCCTGGCGTCCGCGATGAAGAGATCAAATTCACACTGGAATAAGGAGCCACCATGTTTGCCATGATGAATGACCTGATTCAGGCAGCAGCAAAACAACAATACGCGGTGCTGGCGATTAACTGCTTCAACCTGGAAACCACGCGGGCGGCGATTCAGGCCGCCGAACAACAGCGCGCACCGCTGATCCTCAATGTTTATCAGGGGCATAGCACGCATTTCCCACCTCCGCTTGCGGTGCCGCTGGTGCGGGCTTTGGCGGAAAGCGCCACGGTGCCGGTGGCGCTGGCACTTGACCACGGTAAAGCCTTCCCGCTGATTGGCCAGGCGTTTCGTGCCGGGTTTACCGGCCTGATGATCGATGCCTCATCTGAACCGCTGGCGGAGAACATTCGTCAGACCAGCCAGGTGGTGAAGATGGCACATACCGCTGGGGTGTGCGTCGAGGGTGAGCTGGGACATATCGCCGATGCCCCAACCTATGAACTGGCGGATGCCGCGGTGAAGATGACCCAGGTCGCCGACGTGCTGCCGTTCGTGGAGCAGACGCACATTGACCTGCTGGCGGTGTCGGTAGGTACGGCACATGGGCTATACCCGGCTGGCGTCAAACCGAAGATTGACTTCCAGCGTTTGCAGGAGTTGAACGCCGTGTCGCCCTTGCCACTGGCGTTGCATGGCGGATCGGGCACGCCGGCTGAGGATCTGCGCCGCGTCAGCCAGTTTGGCGTCGCCAAGATCAATGTTGGCGCAGCGGTATTTGATGCCGGTAAGAACGCCTTGCAGCAGGCACTTAAACAACATCCCCACGCCGAGCTGGCAGATTTGCTCGGGCTGATGGAATCCGCCTGCCGCGAAGTGGTGGCCGAGTACCTGAGCTGGTCGGGGTCGGCCGGTAAGGTCTGATTACCGGGCACAGCATCGTAGCGGCGCGATTTATCGCGCAGGTTTACGGAAGACAGATTTCTTCCCAATTTTATTCATCATCGGGTCGGCGTTGCCGTCGGCCCTGACTAAACATCACCTTAAGGAAAACATAACATGTTGATTTCTATGAAAGAGATGTTGGCACCTACCCGTGAAAACCGTTTCGCCATTGGCGCATTTAATGTGGCGGATAGCTGCTTTATTCGCGCTGTGGTCGAGGAAGCTGAGGCGACTCAAACCCCGGCGATCATCTCCATCCATCCCAGCGAACTGGAATTCGTTACTGATGCATTTTTTGGCTACGTCCGTGAGCGCACGCTGAAAAGCACCGTCCCCTTCACCCTGCACCTTGACCACGGGGCTTCCATCGCTCAGGTGCTGCGCGCTATCCAGTGCGGCTTTACCTCAGTGATGATCGACGGCTCGCTGTTACCGTATGAAGAGAACGTGGCGCTGACCAAAGAGGTGGTGAAACTGGCGCATGCCGTGGGCGTTTCCGTTGAGGGCGAACTGGGCACCATTGGCGATACCGGCACCACGGTAGAAGGCGGCGTGAGTAAGGTGATCTACACCGAACCAGCCCAGGCCGAGGATTTTGTCCAGCGTACCGGTGTTGATACCCTGGCGGTCGCGATTGGCACCGCGCACGGCATCTATCCGAAGGATATGAAGCCGGAGTTGCAGATGCATATTCTGCGCGACATTTCACAGCGTCTGAGCATTCCGCTGGTGCTGCATGGCGGCTCCGCCAACCCGGATGCGGAAATTGCCGAAGCAGTGACGCTGGGCGTAGGCAAAATCAATATCTCCAGCGATATGAAGTTCGCCTACTTCCAGAAAGTACGCGAAATTCTGGCGCGCGAAACCTGGTGGGATCCGAATGTGATCTACCCGGATGCGATTGCGGCGGCAAAAGAGGTGATTCGCTACAAAATGAACCTGTTTGGTGGATTGGGTAAAGCCAGTTTGTATCGTTAATATTGTGTCCGTAGCGGCGCAATTTATCGCGCGGTTTTTGAAAAAACGCGCGATAAATTGCGCCGCTACGACCGGTTTTTATTTAATTACACCCAACCACTGCTCCGCGATACGCGCATAATCACCGGTGGCGGTACTGAGATGCAGCCACTGATCAACGTACTGTTTCCAGCTCATATCATCACGCGGGATCATGTACGCCTTCTCGCCATACTGCATCGGTTGATCCGGGTTAAGTGCACAGAGCTGCGGATAGTGTTTCTGCTGGAACAAGGCTTCCGACGCATCAGTGATCATTACATCCGCTTTGTTATCCACCAGTTGCTGAAAAATGGTGACGTTATCGTGGAACAGCGTCAGCGAAGCGTTCGGCAGATGACTGTGCACAAAGGCTTCGTTAGTGCCGCCTGCCGGTTCAATCACTCGCACCTGCGGCTGGTTGATTTGTTCAATGGTTTGATACTTCGCTTTATCAGCGCAACGCACCAACGGGATTTTGCCATCCACCCCCAACGGTTGAGCGAACCAGGCAATTTGCTGGCGCTTCAGAGTGACTGACACGCCACCCAGCGCGATATCGCAATGCTGCGCGACAAAATCTTCGCTGAGGGTTTTCCATGTAGTGGGTACCCATTGCACTTTGGCACCGAGACTTTCCGCCAGCGACTGCGCCATGCTGATATCTAACCCTTCATACTGCCCGTCACTGCGCAAATAGCTATACGGTTTGTAATCCCCGGTGGTACAGACTTTGAGCGTTTTGCTTTCGCGTACCTGATCAAGGTGAGATTGCGCCTGAGCGACGCCGCTGACCAGAAGTAACGCACTGAATAACATGGTTTTCATTTTTCTTCTCTGTTTTGTGTTTGCATTCCAATTGTTCCACACGCTGGCGCATTATTGCGTTAAAAGCAAAAGTCTTGTGATCTGACACGCATTTTTCTGCCTGGTCCGCGCGCGTAGAGTGAGCGTTAATTTCTCATAAGGAGCGCATGCAGCATGAGCAAAATTTTGATTATCGACGGTGGTAAAACCTTCGCCCATTCGAAAGGGGAACTGAACCATACGCTAACCGAGGTGGCAGCCAGCCTGCTGCGCGATTTGGGCCATGAGGTCGATATCACGGTGGCGGATAGCCACTACGTGGTGGCCGATGAAGTCCAAAAATATCTCGCCAGCGATGTGGTGATTTATCAAATGCCGGGCTGGTGGATGGGTGAACCCTGGACGGTGAAAAAATATATCGATGACGTGTTTACCGAAGGTCATGGCTCACTCTACGCCAGCGATGGTCGTAGCCGCTCAGACGACAGCAAAAAATACGGCTCCGGCGGTTTGATCCAGGGTAAAAAATATATGCTGTCGCTGACCTGGAATGCGCCACTGGAAGCCTTTACCGATCCTGAGCAGTTCTTCGAAGGGGTTGGCGTTGATGGTGTGTATCTGCATTTCCACAAGGCCAATCAGTTCCTCGGTATGACCGGGCTGCCGACCTTTATTTGTAATGACGTGATTAAACAACCAGATGTGCCACGCGACATCGCACGTTATCGGACTCATCTCAGCCAAATTTTTGCTTAACTGTAAACACCACAGGAAAAAAGGACATCTCATGCTCACTGTCGTTGCAGAAATTTGTATCAAGCCAGGACGTCGTGCCACGGTACTGGAGGCGATTCATCGCCTGATCCCCACCGTGTTGCAGGAAGAGGGTTGCCACCAATATGACGCGCTGGTGGATCATCAGGCGCAGGTACCGTGGAAGCACAATTCACCCGATTCGATCTTTATGCTGGAGCAGTGGGATTCGCTGCGACATCTGGAGCAACATCAACAGATGCCGCACATGGATGCGCACCGCGCCACCATCAAAGATGATGTGGTGGATGTGAAGATTTTGGTGCTGGAAGCGGCAGAAAAATAACAGCACCGGGTGCTGATCATCTCCTTCTCCCGCTTGCGGGAGAAGGCCGGGATGAGGGAGTCAAACCGCACCAACCCCGCGCGATAAATCGCGCCGCTTGTATCTTGAAGTTGTAACTGGTTAGCTACCCGTTACACGAAACGGAGGCAGCTTGTCGCGCCGCTTAAGACCCGATCTTGTGCCGTAGCTTAAAGCCCTCCGTTTCTCCTTTCACGCCAGCATCTACTCTGAACGGTAACCAGAAGCTCTGACTTCGTATGTACAAGGCAAGATGGCGTGATGGTTCATGTGAAAGGGAGCTGTCTTATGATTTATCTCGGTATTGATGTCAGTAAAAACAAACTCGACCTCTGCCTGTTGCCCGGCAACGGGAAAA
>NZ_CP024636.1:2450756-2491086 GCF_009728735.1 Pantoea phytobeneficialis | reverse complement strand
GTGTGGTACCGGTGGAAAAAACGTCCGGGAGCTCAGTCAGGGGGCGTGCGCGGATGTCAAAAACAGGCCCGGCAGACGTAAGGGCGAAACTGTATATGGCGGCGATCGTAGCGATCAGGTGGAATGCCCCGGCGAAGGCGCTGTACCAGAGGCTAATCGCGAAGGGCAAAGCCAGCAAGGCCGCGCTTGGAGCGGTGATGCGCAAGCTGGTTCATCAGTGCTTCGGGGTGCTGAAAACGCGGATGAAGTGGGATGAAAATTACGCAGCTACCGCTTGACGTTCAAGACGGTAGCTACAGTAAGCCTTTCTCTTCGATTTGTTCGCGCAAAAAATCCAGAAAACAGCTAATCCGTGAGGCCAGCGACTGATTGCGGTAGTACACCGCGTGAATCGGCAGCCGCAGTTCACGCGTTTCCGCTTCCAACACCTGTACCAGCCTGCCACTGACGCGGTCGCCGCGACTGACAAAATCGGATAATCGCACGATGCCCTGACCGGCCAGCGCCAGTTGACGCAGGGTTTCACCGCTCGATGCCGACAGCGTGGGTTTGACGCGCAGAAATTCGCCTTCCTGCTGCCACACCGGCCAGACATTGTGCGCCTCCAACTGGCTGAACCCCAGCAGTTGATGATCGTGCAGACTGGCTACCGTCTCCGGCATGCCGTGTTTTGCCAGATAAGCCGGGCTGGCCAGCAGGCGGATCGCGCTGCTGCCCAGTACCCGCGCGCGCAGCGAGGAATCACGTAATTCGCCGACACGAATCGCGATATCGGTTTGCTGCTCCAGCAGATCAATCACGATATCGTCGGTATTCAGTTCCAGCTGAATCTGCGGGAAACGCTGACGAAAGGCGTCCACCAGCGGCACAATCACATGCAACATAAAGGGAGCGGCCGCGTTGACGCGTAAACGCCCGGCGGGAACATCACGTCGTTGGGCGATTTGTTCCTCCGCCAGCTCAACGGAGGCGAGGATCTGGCGCGCATGTTCGAGGAAGATTTGCCCCTCTTCCGTTAACGCCAGACGACGTGTGGTACGATGCAGCAGCGTGGTTTCGAGCTTGCTCTCAAGACGACTCAGTGCACGGCTGATACCGGAACTGGTCTGTTGCAGTTGCTCAGCGGCGCTGGTAATTGACCCGGTATCCACCACCGTAACCCAGGCGCGTAGTTCTTCCAGCGTGATCTTCACACGTTACTTCCTTTCAGCGTTGCCGATAAAAAAGGGCGCCGCAGCGCCCTGATTTCTTAAACTTCGATGTCGGCTAAATCGCCTTTTTCTTGCAGCCAGTTACGGCGGTCCTCGGAACGCTTCTTCGCCAGCAACATGTCCATCACGCGCAGCGTCTGCTCCACATCGTCATCGCTGACGGTGAGCTGTACCAGACGGCGGGTGTTAGGATCAAGCGTGGTTTCGCGCAGTTGCAGCGGGTTCATCTCACCCAGACCTTTAAAGCGCTGAACGTTTGGCTTGCCTTTCTTGCGCTTCAGCTGCTCCAGCACACCTTCTTTCTCGTCTTCATCCAGTGCGTAATACACTTCTTTGCCGAGATCGATACGGTACAGCGGCGGCATCGCGACATAGACGTGGCCATTCTGGACCAGGGTGCGGAAATGCTTCACAAACAGCGCACACAGCAGGGTGGCGATGTGCAAACCATCGGAATCCGCATCCGCGAGGATACAGATCTTGCCGTAACGCAGTTGGCTGAGATCGTCGCTGTCAGGATCGATACCGATCGCCACCGAGATATCATGCACTTCCTGCGAGGCCAGCACTTCATCAGAAGACACTTCCCAGGTGTTCAGGATCTTACCTTTCAGCGGCATGATCGCCTGATATTCACGATCGCGCGCCTGCTTGGCCGATCCGCCTGCGGAGTCACCTTCGACCAGGAACAGTTCGGTTTTATTCAGATCCTGGGCGGTACAGTCTGCCAGCTTACCCGGCAGTGCCGGACCGCTGGTGAGTTTTTTACGCACCACTTTTTTCGCCGCACGCATACGACGCTGGGCGCTGGAAATCGCCAGCTCCGCCAGCTGTTCTGCGGCCTGCACGTTCTGGTTCAGCCACAGGCTGAAGGCATCTTTCACCACCGCCGACACAAAGGCCGCACACTGGCGCGAAGACAAACGTTCTTTGGTCTGCCCGGCGAATTGCGGGTCCTGCATTTTCACCGACAACACATAGGCACAGCGATCCCAGATATCTTCCGCTGAGAGTTTCACGCCGCGCGGCAGGATATTGCGAAATTCACAGAATTCACGCATCGCATCCAACAGCCCCTGACGCAGGCCGTTGACATGCGTACCGCCCTGCATGGTCGGGATCAGGTTGACGTAGCTTTCCGTCAGCAGCTCACCGCCTTCCGGCAGCCACAGCAGCGCCCAGTCAACCGCTTCCACATCACCGGCAAAGCTGCCGACAAAGGGTTTTTCCGGCAGCGTCGGCAGGCCGTTTACCGCCTCACACAGGTAGTCGGTCAGACCATCCTGATAGCACCAGCTCTGCTCGGTGTTGTTGACCTGATCTTTAAACACAATCTCCACGCCCGGGCAAAGCACTGCTTTGGCTTTCAGCAGATGGCTCAGGCGGGAAACGGAAAAGCGGGGGCTGTCGAAGAAACTTTCATCCGGCCAGAAGTGTACGCTGGTCCCGGTGTTGCGCTTCGCTACCGTACCGGTAACGTGCAAATCCTGTACTTTGTCGCCATTCTCAAACGCGATGTTGTAGATTTCGCCGTTGCGGCGCACCGTGACTTCAACACGTTTTGACAGGGCGTTAACCACCGAGATCCCCACGCCATGCAGGCCACCGGAGAACTGGTAGTTTTTGTTGGAGAATTTACCGCCCGCATGCAGTCGGCAAAGGATCAGCTCAACCGCCGGCACCCCTTCTTCCGGGTGGATATCAACCGGCATACCACGGCCGTCATCAATGACTTCCAGTGACTGGTCAGCATGCAAAATCACTTCAACCCGTTTGGCGTGGCCAGCCAGCGCTTCATCGACGCTGTTATCGATCACTTCCTGGCCCAGATGGTTTGGGCGCGTGGTGTCGGTGTACATGCCAGGACGACGACGTACAGGTTCAAGGCCGGTCAGGACCTCAATGGCATCGGCATTATAACTTGATTGGCTCATCGTAACTGTCTGATTAGCAATATGAATATTGGCACACTACGCAGTTCTCAAGGGTGGTTTAGCCCAAGAAAATCAACAATCTGCGCAAAATGGCGTTCGAATCCGATAAAAGCATGATTGCCGCCCTCTTCGACCGTCTGACGGCACGCGCTGTAATAATCCAGCGCCTGACGGTAGTCGAGCACTTCATCGCCGGTCTGTTGCAGCAGCCAGATTAGATCGGGCGCTTCCAGAGGGTCAATCTGCATTACTTTCAGATCGTAAATGTGGCGTGACTCTAACACATATTGCTGACCGGTGTAGGGATTCCGGTTCTCACCGAGATAATCCACCAGCAGTTCAAAGGGCCGAACGGCGGGATTGACCACCACCGCTGGCAGCATAAAACATTGTGATAACCAGGTGGCGAGATAACCGCCAAGCGAAGATCCGACCAGACCCAGCGTCTCACCCGAGTGCTGTAAAACCATATCTTCGAGCATCAGGGCGGCATCTGCCGGGAACGGTGGCAGTTGCGGCACAATCACCTCAACCGCCGGATGGTGTTGCTGCATCCAATGCTGTAGCTGCGTGGCTTTTGCTGAGAGCGGTGAACTGTTGAATCCGTGCAGATAAATCAGTGCCGCCATCGTTTAGTAGCCCTCAGAGTCAAGATCAGGCCGGAATTCCTCACTTTGCAAACGGTTCACTTCGGTGTGCAAAGTGCCATCCGACTTGAGCGTAAACCAACGCCATCCTGGCGCCACGGTATCTATGGTGAAGTTAGTACAATGCGGTTTGAACTGCACGCAGGTGGAAGGTGTCGCCAGCACCCGGCGGCCATGCCAGTCGAGATCCAGCTCCTGATGAATGTGACCACACACCAGATTCCGCGCGCGCGGAAAGTTCTGTAGCACCGCTTCCAGTTGGTGAGGATTGCGCAGGCTGTGTTGATCCAACCAGGTACATCCTGAGGCCAATGGATGGTGGTGCAACAACACCAACGTATGCCGTTCCGGGAATTTTGCCAGCGTTTTTTCCAGCCATTCCAGCTGATATTCGCTCAACATGCCATGCGGCACCCCAAACACCTGACTATCCAGCAGCACCAGTTGCCAGTGATCCCCCAGCAGCACATGTTTGTCTGCTGCAATCCCTGCATCGGCCAGCGTGTTGACCATCGCAGGTTGGAAATCGTGGTTGCCCGGCAACCAGACGCAGGGTTTAGGCAGGCGCGCAATGCCCGCCACGAAATGCTGATAAGCTTCGACCGAATGGTCCTGAGCAAGATCACCCGTGGCGATAATCAGGTCGTAATCGCGTTGCTGGGCCTCTATGGCATCCAGCACCGCATCAAAACTTGACCAGGTGTTCACCCCAAGCAGCGATTGGTGTTTTCCCGCGAAAAGATGGGTATCCGTGATTTGTAAAATCCTGATATCGGCCCCACTCGCCGCAGAAAGAGTTAGCAGGCTATCCAAAGCGTTTCCTTAATCTCCACGCCATTGCGCGCATTATACGCTATCAGCAAACGGGCAGTGCCACAGCACCGTGCGCCAGACAATAGCGTAACCAATCCGCAAGGAACTGGTTTATCTGATGTTTTTCATCGCGCTGATGCAGTTTTTTATTAGGGTAATCATAGCGCGCTTTAAAACGATAGATCTGCTGAGTGGAACACACTTCAGCGACCATCGCATCATGGTAGAGCCGTACCGACATCGACGGCAGACTCCAGTAACTCACCGCCGGTGCGACCTGGCGGATTTCCACCAACGTAGTGTAACGGGTGGATTCCTCGATGGTCAGCTGATAACTGGCGCCATTCACCTGATAGGTCACCGAAGCACCTGCCTCATCGCTTTTTGGCAGCAGGCGGCGTAACTGGGCGAAATTGGTTTCGCACAGGCGCATCATTTCGGGAAAGTCAGGGGTATAGCGCTGTCTCATTTTGGCTTCCACTCTTCTCTTAGTTTTTCATGGTGCAACGCCAGCCATTGCAAGGCGATGACAGACGCTGCGTTATCGATAATCCCCTCTTCCACCCAGCGATAAGCCTGTTCGCGGCTCACCACATGGACAAGAATATCCTCATTCTCTTCCTCCAGCCCGTGATTTCCCTCTGCCTGGCTGGCATCCACTTCTCCCACCAGGATCGACAGGCGTTCCGAAGTGCCGCCCGGACTGGCAAGGTAACTCACTATCGGTTTGGTGCGCCCAACCTTGAGGCCCGCTTCTTCAACGGCTTCGCGACGCGCCACCTGCTCCGTGGTTTCACCCGGTTCAATGATGCCGGCCACCATCTCCAGCAGCCAGGGCGTTGCACTGGAGTCAAGCGCCGGGATGCGGATCTGTTCGATCAGCACAACTTCATCACGCAGGGGATCATAGGGTAGCAGTACGGCAGCATGGCCGCGCTCAAAAACTTCGCGTTGCACTTCACCACTCATTTCGCCATTAAAAAGACGGTGACGGAAACGATAGCGAACAATGGAAAAAAAACCGTCGTAAAGTGTTTCGCGTGCAATAATTTCTACATCGTTTTTTGTGAAAGTCACAGGGGATTTTTTTTTATCCGCCATCTTCTGGCTCCTTATGCAGATTGGGATGGAGCGAAGAAAAGCCAACCCTTGTGCTCCGTCCGAGTGGTTCTTTCTGAATTATTTACGTAAATTAGAGGAAGAAGGCACGTTCAGCCAACTTATCTGTCGCGCCGTCTCTGCTAGAATCGGCGATTATTTTTTGGCTTACCTGCAGCGCTACCAGTGCAATTTGCTGCAACAAAAGGAATGCAAATGAAAAAACTGCTCCCACTTTTTATTGGACTGAGCCTGGGCGGTTTCAGCCTTGCCAGCCAGGCAGAGAACCTGCTGCAGGTTTATCAGCAGGCGCGTTTAAGTAACCCGACACTGCGTTCTGCTGCCGCCGATCGCGATGCAGCTTTTGAGAAAATTAATGAAGCGCGCAGCCCGTTACTGCCGCAATTAGGCCTGGGTGCAGATTATACCTATAACAATGGTTTCCGCGACAGCAGCGGCCTTCATTCCAACACGACCAGCGCATCACTGCAATTAACGCAAACGATTTTCGATATGTCGAAATGGCGTGCTCTGACGTTGCAGGAAAAAACTGCCGGTATTCAGGATGTCACTTATCAGATCGCCCAACAGGATCTGATTCTGAACACCGCTACCGCCTACTTTAATGTACTGAACGCCATTGATACCCTTTCTTATACCGAAGCGCAGAAACAGTCGATTTATCGTGAACTGGATCAGACAACACAACGCTTTAATGTCGGTCTGGTTGCTATCACCGACGTGCAGAACGCCCGCGCGCAGTACGACAGCGTTCTGGCGAGCGAAGTGACCGCCCGTAACACCCTCGATAACGCTGTCGAAGCGTTGCGCCAGATCACCGGCATGGATTACCTGTCGCTGGCGGAGCTGAATATTGACCGCTTCAAAACAAAACGTCCGGATGCCGTTAGTTCGCTGTTAAAAGAGGCTGAAAGCCGCAACCTCAGCCTGTTGTCTGCACGCCTGAGTCAGGATCTGGCGCGTGAGCAAATCCGCTCTGCGGAAACCGGCCATATGCCGACACTGGATCTGACTGCCTCGACCGGTATGTCGAACAGTAAATACGGCGGTAGCCGTGCGAATCAAAGCTCCAGCACTTCTGATTCCATCACCGGTTCTAATCAGGTGGGTCTGAGCTTCTCCCTGCCGCTGTATAGCGGTGGTTCGGTGACTTCGCAGGTGAAACAGGCGCAGTACAGTTTTGTCAGCGCCAGCGAGCAGTTGGAAAGCGCCCATCGCAGCGCCATTCAGACCGTGCGTTCCTCCTTTAACAACGTGAACGCCTCGATCAGTAGCATCGATGCCTACAAACAGGCTGTCGTGTCTTCACAAAGTTCTCTGGATGCGATGGAAGCCGGTTATCAGGTGGGTACACGTACCATTGTTGATGTGTTAGATGCCACCACGACGCTGTATAACGCGAAGCAGCAGTTAGCGGATGCGCGTTATAACTACATGATCAATCAGCTCAATATTAAATATGCGCTGGGCACGCTCAACGAGCAGGATCTGCAACTGCTGAACGGCCAGCTTGGTAAAGAGACATCCACCTCGCCGGAAACGGTAGCGCCGGAAAACTCGCAGCAGGCAGCCAGCGTAGATAATGGTCCTAAAGCGTCTTCTGCATCTGCCGCCGCTAAAGCGCGTCCGGCAGCGGCACGTAGCACCAGCAATCCTTTCAGTAACTAAGCCATTCCGGGGCCGCAAGCGGCCCCTTTCTCATTCAAACGTATAGCTACGTAAAGATCCCCTTACTGCCCGGCCTGTCGCTTCAATTTCCACCACTCATCCCCTATCCTAAGCGTCACCTTTGGGCACAGGATGAAAACAAATGAAACGGACTAAAAACATTAGACATGCCGCTTTTCGCAAAAGCTGGCAGGCGCGCCATTTGACGCCCGTTGCACTCGCGGTAACCGCAGTGTTTATGCTGGCTGGCTGCGAACAGAGCGATGAAACAGTTTCGCTGTACCAGAATGCGGATGATTGCAGCAAGGCTAATCCGAGCCAGAGCGCGCAATGTACCACTGCCTACAACAACGCATTGAAAGAAGCGGAACGCACCGCGCCAAAATATGCGACGCGTGAAGATTGTGTGGCGGAGTTTGGTGAAAACCAATGTCAGCAAACCCCGGCGCAGGCAGGCACCAATGCCGAAGCCCAACAAAGTGGCAGCTTCTGGATGCCGCTGATGGCAGGTTATATGATGGGTCGTATGATGGGTGGTGGTGCCGGATTTGCGCAGCAGCCGTTGTTCTCGCCCAAAACCCCCAATAGCCCGGCTAACGGCCAGTTTGTTGATGCGTCTGGCAAAAACTACGGTTCCGCCACCTCTGGCCGCACCATGACCGTGCCGAAAACCGCCCTGGCCCCCAAACCCGCGACGACCTCGACCATCACCCGTGGCGGCTTTGGTGAAACCGTAGCGAAGCAAAATACCATGCAGCGTAGCAGTGCCACCGGTACCAGCTCTCGCTCGCTGGGAGGCTAAGCCGCACCATGCAACGTATTGCCATTACCGAACGCCCGGACTGGCGCGCAAAAGCCACCGAGTATGGTTTTCAGTTTCATACCATGCACGGCGAGCCATACTGGTGTGAAGAAGCGTATTACCAGTTCACGCTGGCGCAAGTTGAGCAACTGGAAGACACCACCGCCGAACTGCATCAAATGTGCCTGCAAGTGGTAGAAAAAGTGGTGAACAGCGAAGCGCTGCTCACCCGCTTCTGCATTCCTAAACACACCTGGGATTTTGTGCGTGATTCGTGGAAATTACGCCAGCCGTCGCTTTATTCACGTCTCGATCTTGCCTGGGATGGCAAAGGTGATGCCAAGCTGTTGGAAAATAATGCCGACACGCCAACCTCGCTGTATGAAGCCGCTTTTTTCCAATGGATCTGGCTGGAAGATCAGCTCAATGCAGGCAACCTGCCGCAAGGTAGCGATCAGTTTAATAGCCTGCAAGAGAAGTTGATTGAGCGCTTTGCCGCGCTGCATCAACAGCATGGTTTTAACTGGCTGCACTTTGCCTGCTGTCGTGATACCGAAGAGGATCGCGCCACCGTGCAATATTTGCAGGATTGTGCGACCGAAGCCGGGCTGCCGAGTGAATTCCTCTACATCGACGAGATTGGCCTGGGTGAAAAGGGGCAGTTTACTGACGTCAATGATCAGGTGATCAGCAACCTGTTCAAGCTGTACCCGTGGGAATTTATGCTGCGCGAGATGTTCTCCACCAAACTGGCAGATGCTGGTGTGCGCTGGCTGGAACCGGCATGGAAGAGCATCATTTCCAACAAAGCGTTGCTGCCTTTGCTGTGGGAGATGTTCCCCAACCATCCTAATTTGTTGCCTGCCTATTTCGCCGATGCCGCCAATGTGCCGCAGATGGATAAATATGTGGTGAAACCGCTGTTTTCACGCGAAGGGGCCAATATCCGTATCATCGAGCACGGACAGGAAATCGCGCGAGCTGATGGGCCTTACGGTGAAGAGGGTATGATTGTGCAGCAGTTCCACCCGCTACCGAAATTTGGTGATAGCTACACGTTGATTGGTAGCTGGTTGATTGACGATCAACCCGCCGGGATCGGTATCCGCGAGGATCGCGCGCTGATCACCCAGGATCTGTCACGCTTCTATCCGCATACCTTTATTGAGTAACTTCATCGCGGCGCCATGTCTCGCGCCGCGATGCAACACGACTTTTATCCCACTTGCACCGACAACATGCTGATGGCACCCATCTCCATTCCTTCCACCGGAATAGAAACGCCTTCATCTTCGTGACGTGCGCCCAGCACATACAACAGCGGCAGATAATGATCCGGTGTTGGGTTCGATAGTTTCGCGCCTTCGTGTTGCAGGTAATTAACCAGCGGATGTGACGTAATTTCACCCTGATAATTCAGGTTATCCAGCACATATTGGTTGAAACTTTCCGCCCACGGGTAGGCTTCGGTAGCGCCTTCCCAACGCAACATACGCAGGTTATGTACCACGTTACCGCTGGCAACAATCATCACGCCACTCTCGCGCAATGCGGCCAACTTGCGGCCCAACTCAAAATGCCAGGCGGGAGGTTTAGTCCCATCGACACTCAGCTGTACCACCGGGATATCCGCCTCCGGGTACATTTTTGCCAGCACCCCCCAGGACCCGTGATCAAATCCCCATTCCTGATCGAGATGCACCATCACCGGTGACAGCAGCTCCGCGACTTCCTGTGCCAGTTCTGGTGACCCGGGGGCCGGGTAGCGCACATCAAACAGCGCCTGCGGAAAGCCACCGAAATCGTGGATGGTGCGTGGATTGCTCATCGCCGTCACCGCAGTGCCGCGGGTGTACCAATGCGCCGAAACCGCCAGGATGGCGCGTGGGCGCGGTAAAGTCGCCCCCAGTTTCTGCCAGGCTTGGGTATAGCGGTTATCTTCCAGTACGTTCATCGGGCTGCCGTGACCAAGAAACAGGGCTGGCATGCGGGTGTTGCTCATGATTAATCCTCTGACAAAAGTGCCGATTTATTAATCATTACGATACGCTGATTTACGTCAGGATTAACGCTGATAACCATGATGATCTTTATCAGAGAATTTGAATGAAAAAAAAGGCCGGATCATCGATCCAGCCTTTTTCTCAGTCCACGCAGCTTAGCTGGCGTGACGTGTTTCATGCTGACGGCGATACGCCACCAGATCTTCAATCGTCACCACAGGCATATCATGCTGTTTAGCGAACACAATCGCTTCCGGCGCATGCGCCATGCTGCCGTCATCATTGGTCAGTTCGCACAGTACGCCGGCAGGTTTGAAACCCGCCAGGGTGACCAGATCGATGGTCGCTTCAGTGTGACCACCGCGTGCCAGCACGCCGCCTTCACGGGCGCGCAGCGGGAAAACATGGCCAGGACGGTTCAGGTCACTCGGTTTCGCATTATCAGCGATAGCAGTACGGATGGTGGTGATACGGTCTTTGGCGGAAACACCGGTCGTCACACCCTGTGCTGCTTCGATGGTCACGGTAAAACCGGTGCCGAATGAGCTGGTGTTGTTGTCCACCATCATCGGAAGGTCGAGTTGCTGACGGCGTTCTTCGGTGAGGCAGAGGCACACAATCCCGCTGCCGTGGCGAATCGTCAGCGCCATCTGCTCAACGGTCATGGTTTCAGCGGCAAAGATCATGTCGCCTTCATTTTCACGATTTTCATCGTCCAGTACCATCACACCGCGACCATTACGCAGTGACTCGATAGCACGTTCTACACGCTGTTCCGGCGTGCCAAATTCAGAAAGTAGCGTCTGATTCATGGTAAAAAACCTTTATTTAAAAAATATGAGTTACCAGAATCAGGGCGAGCTTAGGAGTGCGTTTAAAACACATGGCAATAACGTGACACGGGCATAGCCCGTTTGATGTCGTTACCCTCTCCCATCCGGACTTTAACCGTCGGCCCCGGAATTACACCGGATCTGCTGACCTTTCACTTTGCAGCGAAAGCGCTCGCGGGCTTTCAGCCGAAGCTGATTTACCGCCGGTGGGGAATTTCGCCCCGCCCTGAGAATAAGCGAAGTCACTATAACGCCAATCACCTGGTCGGGCAATCAACAAAAGCGCAAATGCTTTTGCATTTCCTGCGGTGCAGATTTCAGGTTTAACCTTTTCGTTTCTGGCATTACACTTAATGCTTATTAAGACCGAATACGCGCTGTCATCGGCCCCCGTAACCAGGAAATTATCATGATCGACACGAAAAAAATTGAACAACTGGCCCGCCAGGTGCATGAAGCCATGCCGAAAGGCATTCGCGAATTTGGCGACGATGTCGAAAAGAAAATTCGTCAGGTTTTGCAGGCACAATTAACCCGTATGGACCTGGTTAACCGTGAAGAGTTTGATGTGCAGACGCAGGTGTTGCTACGCACCCGTGAGAAACTGGCCGCGCTGGAACAGCGTCTGGCCCAACTGGAAAGCCGCAGCACGCCACCAGCCGCCGATGTGGTTAAGCCAGAAGAAACAAAATGATCAATTAAAAAAACCGTAGCGGCGCGATTTATCGCGCGTCTTTGACTTTAACGCAGTCAACAATACGCGCGATAAATCGCGCCGCTACGTGACATCTGGCAGCTTAATGGCTGCGAATAGTCTTGATGATATTGGTGGTGGAGATACCATCTTCAAAGTTGAGCACCCGCACGTCGCCGCCGTTGGCCCACACTTCTTTGCTACCCGCGATATCTTCTGGCTTGTAGTCGCCACCTTTCACCAGCAGGTCTGGCAACACTTCAGCGATCAGACGCTGCGGCGTGTCTTCTTCAAATGAGACGACCCAATCTACCGCTTCCAGTGCGCCCAGGACGATCATACGGTTTTCCAAGGGGTTAACCGGACGCGTTTCGCCTTTCAAACGTTTGGTCGAAGCATCGCTGTTGACGGCCACAATCAGACGATCGCCCAGCTTGCGGGCATTGGCCAGATAAGATACGTGCCCGGCATGCAGAATGTCGAACACGCCGTTGGTCATCACCACTTTCTCACCACGCTGACGCGCCTGTGCCACCGCCGCTTTTAACTGCGCTTCGTTCATCACACCAAAGCCGCTATCCGGGCGGGCGTGAATGGCGTTTTCCAGCTCGACAGTGCTCACGGTTGAAGTACCCAATTTACCCACCACGACACCGGCCGCCGCGTTCGCAAGGAAACAGGCATCTTCGAGGCTTTCACCCGCCGCCAGAACCGCCGCCAGCACGCCAATTACCGTATCACCGGCACCGGTCACGTCGTACACTTCCTGTGCCTGAGTGGGCAGATGCAGCGGTGCTTTACCCGGCTGCAACAAGGTCATACCGTTTTCAGAACGGGTCACCAGCAACGCGGAAAGATCGTAATCCGCCACCAGCTGCATACCACGGCTGACGATCTCTTCTTCGCTTTTGCACTTACCCACCACCGCTTCAAACTCTGACAGGTTCGGCGTCAGCAGCGTCGCCCCGCGATAGCGAGCGAAATCGGTGCCTTTCGGGTCGATCAATACCGGCACTTTAGCTTCCCGCGCCAGTTGGATCATGGTCTGAACGCTGTTCAACGCCCCTTTGGCATAGTCAGACAGTACCAGCGCGCCCGCCTGTGCCAGTGACTGGCGCAGACGTTGATGGATCGGCTCAGGATCAACCTGTTCAAATCCCTCTTCAAAATCGAGACGGATCAACTGCTGATTACGCGACAGGACGCGCAGTTTGGTGATGGTTGGATGGCTTTTAACCGCCACAAAATCGCAGTCCACTTTCACCTGCTGCAACGTGTTACTCAGCACACGCGCCGCATCATCTTCACCGGTCAGGCCGATCAGGCGTGAAGCCGCCCCCAGCGCTGCAATGTTCATCGCAACGTTGGCCGCGCCGCCAGGACGCTCCTCCACGGTATCCACTTTCACCACCGGTACCGGTGCTTCAGGCGAGATACGGCTGGTGGGGCCATACCAGTAGCGGTCTAACATCACGTCACCGACAACCAGCACAGCGGCTTGGTTAAATGCGGGCAGTGTTACTTTCATTCCAGAGACTCCAGACTGCGATAAAAATAGTGCGCGGATAATAGCACAGATGGCTTAGTGTTCCGCGCTGTCAGATTCAGCCCCAGCTAACCAGCGCTGCCAGCTGGCGTTGACCGTCGTGCGCTCTGCCGCGAAGGCTTCCGGCTCCACATGGCCGGGTAACTCCTGCAACGCCAGATGATGCAATGCATCACGCAGCGTGACATAGGCATGCGTCAGCGCACGCGCTTCCTCTTCCGGCATAATGTCGTGCTGCGCCATCAGCTCAAAGATACGCACATTATCTGACCAACGGGTCAGCGCTGGCTGCCGGGCGGCGTAGCCTAAGACAAGATATTGCGCGATGAATTCAATATCGGTGATACCACCTTCATCGGTTTTAATTTCCCAGCGCCCTTTATGTTTGTTGCTGAGATGCGCGCGCATTTTTTCACGCATTTCACGTACGTCTTTCTGTAGAGTATCGGCATCACGCGGCAAGCAAAGAATGCCGCGCCGGATCTGATTAAATTGCTCGCACAACGCCGGTTCGCCAAACACAATACGTGCCCGCACCAGAGCCTGATGCTCCCAGGTCCAGGCTTCATTACGTTGATAATCATCGAAAGCAGCGAATGTGCTGACCAACATCCCGGCCGCGCCTGATGGACGCAGGCGTGCATCTACTTCATATAAAATGCCTGAAGAGGTCCGGGTGCTAAACAGATGCATCACACGTTGCGCCAGACGCAGATAAAACTGGCGCCCATCAATCGATCGTTCTCCATCGGTGACCGCATCGTCCGGGCAATCATGCAGGAAAACCAGATCGAGGTCTGAGCTATAACCCAGTTCCCAACCGCCCAGCTTGCCATAACCGACAACCGCAAAACCGCGCTCGTTGTCGTTACTCAGATGCGACGGGCGGCCATAGCGCTGCACCATCATGTTCCACGCTTGTTGTACCACTGATTCGATCATCGCTTCGGCCAGCCAGGTTAAGTGATCACTCACTTTCATAACCGGTAGCGTTTCGGCGATGTCGGCTGCGGCGATACGCAGATGCTGCGCCTGCTTAAACTGACGCAATGCTTCCAGTTGCTGCTCTTCATCGTCGGTGGGAATACGCATCAGATACTGACGCAACTCATCGCGATAGGCATCCGTCGCGGTGGGTTGATACAACGTTGCCGGATCGAGCAGTTCATCCAGCAGTAACGGATAGCGCGCTAACTGGCTGGCAACCATGGGCGAAGCGGCACACAAGCGAATCAAATGACGCAACGCACCATGATATTCCGTCAGCAGTTCGAGATAGGTACTGCGCGTCAGCACGCCGAGCAGCAGCGGTGTCAGGCGATTGAGGAGCACCGCCGCATCATTGCGCGGACACACCTCGCTGAGCAGACGCGGCATCAGTTGATCAAGCGCCTGACGACCGCGCGGCCCAATGGTACGGCGGCCCACATCCAGGCGAAAGGCGTTTAACGCCTCAAACAGCGCATGTCGCTGTGTTTCATCCAACTGCGGTACCAGCACAGCCAGCTCACTTTCTTCCAGCGAGTCCTGCCATAACACCGCGAATTCTGCCAGTTCACGCTGATCATCAATATCGGGTGTATCATCACCAATCAGTTCATCGAAGATGGCGCGGACACCGGCCATATGCCGTTCAAGCTGGTTAATGAGCGCTGTCCAATCCGCCATCCCCATGCCCCAGGCCAGACGCTGCCGATCCAGTGCATTTTCCGGCAGGGTTTGAGTCTGTTCATCATTCAGGCTTTGCAACAGGTTTTCCAGGCGACGTAAAAACAAATAGGCCTCACGCAAATGCCCCACCTGCTGTGCCGTCAGTAAACCCAGCTCACCAATGGCTGACAGCGTTGGCAGCAAGGAGCGCAGCTGAAGTGAACGCTCACGCCCACCGCGAATCAGTTGGAATACCTGAACAATAAATTCGGTTTCACGGATACCACCCGCACCCAATTTAATATTGTCTTTCAGGCCACGACGGCGCACTTCGCGCGCGATCATTCCCTTCATGTTGCGCAGCGACTGGATGACGCTGAAATCAATATAGCGGCGATAGACAAAAGGCCGCAGCATCTGCTGCAACTCCTGGCTCCAGCGCCCCTGGTCATCGCCCATCAAACGCGCTTTAACCATGGCATAGCGTTCCCAGTCACGTCCCTGTTCCTGATAGTAATCCTCCAGCGCCGCAAAACTCAGCACCAGTGGACCGCTGTCACCAAACGGACGCAGGCGCATATCCACACGATAGACAAAGCCATCCACCGTGGGTTGATCGAGTACTTTGATCAGACGCTGGCCCATACGGGTAAAGAACTGGGCATTATCGAGTTCACGCCGGCCACCGCGCGTCACGCCATTTTCTGGCCAGGCGAAAATCAGGTCGATATCTGAGGAAAAGTTGAGTTCGTTACCGCCCAGTTTGCCCATGCCGAGAATCAACATCGGCTGTGCTTCGCCAGCGGCATTGCAGGGGGTGCCGAAGTCGCGGCAGCAATCCTGCCATACCCAGTCGCGTGCGGCCGCAATCAGGGTTTCGGCCAGTACGCTCAGTTGTTGCAGGCTCTCACTGGTGCTGGCCTGTTGCAGGCACTGCATCCAGGCAATTCGCACCAGCATGTGACGGCGAAACAGGCGTAGCTCGCGCATCAGGTCGCTTTCGTTATCAATGCCCGCCAGCGTGTCATTAAGCCACGCGACGTAGTGTTGCCACTCTTCAGGCTGAGGAGGTTGTTGTTGCAACTGCTGCCACCACTTAGGGTGCTGTTGCAGGTTGTCGACAATAAAGTCACTGAATGCGAGCGCGCCTGCCTGTTCAGGGGTCAGTGCGTCTGGCGACAGACCTAATTTGTCTGCCGCACTGTTCAGTTGCGCCTGCATCAGCGCGGATAACGGTAACAACATCTCCCCTCCCTGAATTTGTTTTGCGTCGCGTTAACGCGATGCGCCGCTATTGAGCCAGAATGGCACCTGTTTAACCGCCTGATTCACTAAGGTATTCAAACCACGTTCCTGCTGGATATGGATAGCGTGCTGCAATGTCTGCCAGGATGACATCCAGTTGTTCACCTCTTCTGCCGGATAGGCCCCTGCCAGCAGATGGACCGCCAGCAACTGACGATTAAGGCGAGTGGCTTTATCCTGAAACTCATTAAACAACTGCACATCAACAAACGTTTCTTTCAGGTCGGCGGCGATGCGGCTCAGCATAATGTCGCTGAAGCGCTTGAAGGAACCCTGCAATTTGCTTTTGTTCTTATCATCCAACCAGTTTTGCCACTGTGATTCGACCAGCCAGTGAGTAAGCGCTAACTGAGCCTCTACAGAGGCAAAAGAAAAACAGAGTTCCTGAGCTTCCTGGTCGTCATTCGTCAGCACCTCTTCGATGCGCGTCAATTTCTGACGCAAATCGCTGCTGGCCTTGCGCGGTACCAGCGCGCCGAACAGTGAAAATGTCTGACGCAGCGCGTCCAGCGCTTCCAGAACTGACGTTTTTGCTGCCGGGTTACCTCGCAACCAGACCTCTTCATGGTATTGCCAGTGATTCAGCCCCGCAGACAAGGCGTTGATCATCCCCTGCTCCACCGTCGCTTTTGCCGGTATCTTCAACAGAGGAAAGGTCCGCAATGGACGGGGTGGATTACCTTGTGCCAATTGATAGCCACGGGCGGCTTTACTCAGGCTGCCAAGACGTAATCCCCCCATATCAATCAGCTTTGCAGCGAAACTCAGGAGGTCCGCACGGCTACCTTGTTTCAGCTCCAGCTCCACTTCATACAGCGGTTCACTGAATTCACCGGCAGCAACCTCACCACGGTCAAACGCCACTTCTATTTCACTGTCAGCAAATTGCACCAGCCACATCTCACGCTGGAAATGGGTGCTGAATAACGGTTCCAGCCGCTGCTGTAGTGCAGCGACATCGGTGCCTTGCGGCCAGATTTCGGCTGGCAGCAGCGCGATGTCCAGGTCTGGCGCATCAAGATCCACGTTATATTCCGGGCGCTGGTGCAAACCACCCACGGTTTTACCGGACGCTTTAAGCGTCATTTCATAGCGTTGATCAACGCCACGAATGCGCAGTCCCATATCCCAGCGACGCAACTGATTGTCATCGGTTTCAAAATAGATGTTGGTCAGTTCGCGTGCCGCCACATGTTGATGAGGCATTGCCGCCAGGTTGGTGGTAAGTTTTTCGGCCGCTTCTGGCGTGGCAATGAACTTTAATTCGATTTCGATGGTCATAATTTTTTTGAATACGCTGCTGGCACGTTAAGAAGTTAATCTGGCGAAGAGTAATGCACTGAATGCGCGCTGTCTTGGGTTTCTTTTGCTTTTACGACCCTTTTCGCACCAGATTGAGACCAGGATAGTTCTCATTCAGATTTATGGGAAGCCTCTCCAGACTGTGCCAGTGTTTTTACGCCTTTACCAAACTTTGATATCGAATGAAAAAAATTACTTTTGCCGCTCTTTCTTTGCTGGCTTTCAGCGCCATCTCGACAGCCCATGCTGCCGAAAAGCGTTATATCTCCGATGAATTATCCACCTGGGTACGCAGCGGGCCTGGCGATCAATATCGTCTGGTTGGCAAGCTGAATGCCGGGGAGGAAGTGCAGTTGCTGCAAACCAACACTGACTCCCAGTATGGTCAAATCCAGGACTCACAGGGTCGTACTACCTGGATTCCGCTGTCACAGCTGAGTACCGACCCCAGCCTGCGTACCCGTGTGCCACAGTTGGAACAGCAGGTGAAAGATCTCACCGATAAGCTGCAAAACATCGACAACAGCTGGAACCAGCGTACGTCGGAAATGCAAAATAAAGTGGCCAACAGCGACAGCACCATCAACGATCTGAAAGAGGAAAATCAGAAGTTGAAAAACGAGTTGATCGTCGCGCAGAAAAAAGTCAGTGCCGCCAATGTCCAGTTAGATGACAAGCAGCGCACCATCATCATGCAATGGTTTATGTATGGCGGTGGCGTGTTGGGTGTCGGTTTGCTGCTGGGTCTGGTACTGCCGCATATGGTGCCGCGTCGCAAAAAGAACAATCGCTGGATGAACTAAGCACCTTTTTGTTCTTTTTCTTAAGGGGATCGTAAGATGCCCCTTTTGGCATGTCCGAATTTTGGCCAAACTATGTAACAATTAAAGTCAGATGCGTGGATGGCACGCAAAGGCAGTTGACCTCTGGAGTAGTTGAGTGAAGACGTTTCTGGTCGGTGGCGCGGTGCGCGATGCGCTGTTGCGTTTACCGGTAAAAGATAAAGATTGGGTGGTGGTCGGCACTACGCCTGATGCGATGCTGGCGCAGGGCTATCAGCAAGTTGGCCGGGATTTTCCGGTTTTTTTGCATCCGCAAAGCCGTGAAGAGTATGCGCTGGCACGGACTGAACGTAAAAGCGGCAATGGCTACACCGGCTTTGTGACCTGGTTCGCCCCTGACGTCACGCTGGAGCAGGATCTGCAACGGCGCGATCTCACCATCAATGCCATCGCTCAGGCAGACAACGGCGAGTTGATCGACCCTTACGGTGGTCAACACGATCTGGCCAATCGAACCCTGCGTCATGTCTCTGCGGCTTTTAATGAAGATCCTCTGCGCGTATTACGTGTGGCGCGCTTTGCTGCCCGTTTCGCTCACCTCAACTTTCGCATTGCCGAAGAAACTCAGGCGCTGATGCGCGATATGACCGCCAGTGGCGAACTGGCACACCTCACGCCAGAGCGCGTCTGGAAGGAAACGGAAAAAGCGCTGCTGACACGTAATCCGCAGGTTTATTTCCAGGTGCTGCGCGACTGCGGTGCCTTGCAAGTGCTGTTCCCGGAACTGGATAACTTGTTTGGTATTCCCGCGCCCGTCAAATGGCATCCGGAGATTGATACCGGCATCCATTCGCTGATGACGTTAACCCTTGCCACGGCGCTCTCGGATGAGTTGGATGTCCGTTTTGCCACGCTATTTCACGACGCTGGCAAAGCGGTTACGCCGCGCGAAAAGTGGCCGAGCCATCACGGTCACGGCCTGGCGGGCGTACCAATTGTGGCTGCGCTGTGCGAGCGCTTACGCGTCCCCAATGCGATTCGCGATTTGGCGCTGATCGTCGCCGAATTTCACGATATGGTGCACACCATTGAGCGGCAGTCGGCCGAGATGTTGGTGGCGTTATTCGATCGCGTCGACGCCTGGCGTAAGCCACAGCGTGTGGAGCAACTGGCGCTGACCAGTGAAGCTGATGCCCGTGGTCGTGCCGGTCTGGAGAGCAACGCTTATCCGCAGGGAGATTATCTGCGCAAGGCTTTTGCCCTGGCACAGGCCGTACCAACCAAAGCGGTGATTGAGGCTGGATTCAAAGGGGCAGAAGTACGGGAAGAATTAACCCGTCGGCGCAGAGTCGCGGTGCAGGAAGGATTGATCGACACGCGGCCAGCCTGAGCTGGCCGCGCAAGGTCTTACATAAACAGCATGTAAACCACGCCCGCAATAATAAAGCGGTAGATGGCGAATGAGACAAACGAGATACGTTTAATCAGTTCCAGGAAGGCTTTGATCGCAATCAGCGCCACCACGAAAGCGGTCACAAAGCCGACGGCGAACATCGGCAGATCCTGCATCGTCAGAAAACTCATACTCTTGTAGAGATCCAGCGCCGTTGCCCCCATCATCATCGGCACCGCCAGAATGAACGAGAACTCCGATGCCGCATAGCGGCTCACACCCATCAGCATACCGCCTGAGATGGTTGCACCAGAACGTGAGAAACCAGGCCACAGCGCCAGACACTGGAAGCAACCAATCATAAATGCCTGGCGGTAGGTGATATCGTCAATCCCGACTGCTTTCGGCTGCTTAGGTTTGAGCAGTTCCGCTGCCAACAGCAGCACGCCTCCAACCACCAGCGCATACATCACGTTGATCGGGTTAAACAGGGTTTTGATTTGATCGTGCAACACCAGACCAACCACCACCGCCGGGACCATACCCAGCAGGATATGGATCAGGGTCAGATGACCTTTACCCGTACCTTCATGTTTGACTTCACCAAAGTGAATACCGATTAAGCCAAAGAGCCGACGCCAGAACATCACCACGACAGCAAGAATGGAACCGAGCTGAATCACCACTTCAAAGGTTTCGGCGGTTTCACCCTCAAAGCCTAACAGGTGGCCAACAATAATCATGTGGCCAGTGGATGAGACCGGTAAGAACTCGGTCAGACCTTCCACTATCCCCAGGATTGCAGCTACCCAAAGCTGATGAATATCTGCCATCAACATTTTCCTCTATCCGTTTTAAACAGTAAAAAGGCGGTCGCATCTGCTTACCGCCTTAAATTATGCCTGCGCCAGTCTGAAGGAAACCTTAAGGTTTCCGGCAACTAAGCCGCACTAAGCGCGGCGGCTGCAACTAAGACACACCATAATTTGGTTTGGTTTCATTGTGATGGCAATCACATCGGATTTATTTAGGAATAGTCCCGCGCTCAATACGCACGCCAACCGTTGCTGCCTGCGCTACAGCCCCCGGTTTGCCTACGCGGATGCGTACGCCGGGCGTTTTGAAACGGTTCATCAACAGATCCGCAATTTCTTCTGCCACGCGTTCAACCAGGGCAAAACGCTGGCCGTTAAGATGGTTTAAAATAGCTTCGGTGACGTCAGCATAGCTGAGGCAATCATTAACATCGTCGCTGGCAGCCGCCTGACGGTTGTCCCACGCCATTTCGACATCGAGCACCAGCTTCTGCTGCATGCCCTGCTCCCAGTCGTAAACGCCAATGGTGGTGAACACGGTGAGTTGCTCGATAAATACGATATCCATGATGTAGTCTCTGTTTTTGGCTATGCCGGATACCACTTCCGGCGGATTATGCGTATTATCCACACTTACCGAGAACAAAACGACCCTACAGGAACGGTATGGAACTATGAGTGCTATCGCGCTTGGTATGATTATTTTCGCGTATCTTTGCGGCTCCATTTCCAGCGCGATACTGGTATGCAAACTCGCTGGCCTGCCCGATCCACGTACCGAGGGGTCTGGTAATCCGGGGGCGACTAACGTGCTGCGCATCGGCGGGAAAGCGCCTGCGGCAGCGGTACTGATTTTCGATATCGCCAAAGGCATGTTGCCGGTGTGGATTGCCTGGCTACTGCATGTTGCTCCGCTCTACCTTGGCCTGACGGCCATCGCCGCCTGTCTCGGTCACATCTATCCGGTATTCTTTCGTTTTCGCGGCGGCAAAGGCGTGGCAACGGCATTTGGTGCCATCGCGCCGATTGGCTGGGACCTGACCGGGTTGATGACCGGTACCTGGCTGTTGACGGTCCTCTTGAGTGGTTACTCGTCGTTGGGTGCGATTGTCAGCGCGCTCATCGCGCCGTTTTACGTCTGGTGGTTCAAACCACAGTTCACTTTTCCGGTATCGATGCTTTCCTGCCTGATTCTGTTGCGCCACCATGACAACATCCAACGCCTGTGGCGCGGCCAGGAAAACAAAATCTGGAAGCGGAAGAAAAAGAAGAAAGAATAAAAAAACCGGCGCAAGGCCGGTTTTTTTATTTTAGATGGCAGGCAATTCCGCCAATGGCCAACGTGGCCGGACGCTAACGCCCAACTCACCACGCGTACCACCTTTCAGACGCACCATGCCTGCGTAAGCAATCATTGCGCCGTTGTCGGTGCAGAATTCCGGACGGGCGTAAAACACTTCGCCGCCACGGGCCTGCATCATGTCAGCCATACGCTCACGTAACGTACGGTTGGCGCTCACGCCACCCGCAATCACCAGACGTTTAAAACCGGTCTGATCCAGCGCACGCTTACATTTAATCATCAGGGTATCCACCACCGCGTCCTCGAAGGCGCGGGCAATGTCGGCACGCGCCTGTTCATCCCCCGCATGTTCACGAATGGTGTTGGCCGCGAACGTTTTAAGGCCGGAGAAGCTGAAATCAAGGCCGGGGCGATCGGTCATCGGGCGTGGAAACGTGAAGCGACCCGGTGTGCCCTGCTGTGCCATCCGCGATAGCATTGGCCCGCCCGGATAGTCGAGGCCCAGCAGCTTGGCGGTTTTATCGAAGGCTTCACCTGCCGCATCATCGATAGATTCGCCCAGCAACGCGTATTCACCAATACCCGTGACGCTTATCAGCTGAGTGTGCCCGCCCGATACCAGCAGCGCGACAAACGGGAAGTCCGGTGGGTTATCTTCCAGCATCGGGGCCAGCAGATGGCCTTCCATATGATGGACCGGCACCGCCGGTACATTCCAGGCAAACGCCAGCGCGCGTCCAACGGTCGCTCCCACTAACAGCGCCCCGACCAGACCCGGTCCGGCGGTATAAGCCACCGCATCAATCTGCTGCGGCTGTAATCCGGCCTGTTTTAACGCCGCCTGAATCAACGGCACCGTTTTACGCACATGATCGCGCGATGCCAGTTCCGGCACCACACCGCCGTAATCGGCATGCAATTTTACCTGGCTATATAATTGATTTGCCAGCAGACCGGACGCGTCGTCGTAAATCGCGATGCCGGTTTCATCGCAGGACGTTTCAATACCCAGAACTCGCATAGCTTTCGTACCCTCTTCTTGCGGTGCGCAGTGTATCACAGGGAGATCACCGGCCGGACATCTTTGGGCTGGAAAAAGTGTTTTTCCGCCGCGCAAAGAGTGCGCTATACTCCACGGCCTGAAAAAACCGGCAGCCGCAATGGCAAACGCCCCTGTTGGTTTCAATTTGTCCTTGGTGCTTTACAAGCCAACCGCGGTTGGAGTAGAATTATGCACCATTTTGAAATGTGCTGGCGCCGCAGCCAGCAGCAAAACCGAATTTTATCGAGGTGAGAGTTACATGCCGGTAATTAAAGTACGTGAAAACGAGCCGTTCGACGTAGCACTGCGTCGCTTCAAGCGTTCCTGCGAGAAAGCAGGCGTTCTGGCTGAAGTTCGTCGTCGTGAGTTCTATGAAAAACCGACTACCGAACGTAAGCGCGCTAAAGCGTCTGCTGTTAAGCGTCATGCCAAGAAACTGGCTCGCGAAAACGCACGCCGCACTCGTCTGTACTAATTTCTTTCGGAGGTTCGCCTCCGCCGCGTGATCAACGCAGACAGAGTCAAGTAAGAGGCCGTGCTTTCCGAAAGGAAGCGCGGCTTGTTGCCGTTTATGAGCTGAAAAATCGGGGCTTATGGCTGGACGAATTCCACGCGTATTTATCAATGACTTACTTGCCCGCACGGACATCGTGGACCTTATCGATGCCCGCGTAAAGCTGAAAAAGCAGGGTAAGAACTATCACGCGTGTTGCCCATTCCATAACGAAAAGACGCCCTCTTTCACCGTAAACGGCGATAAGCAGTTTTATCACTGCTTCGGCTGTGGTGCCCACGGCAATGCCATCGACTTCCTGATGAATTTCGATCGTCTGGAATTTGTTGAGAGCATTGAGGAACTGGCCACCCAGCACGGCCTTGAAGTGCCTTATGAAGCGGGTAACGGCCCCAGCCAGATGGAACGCCATCAGCGCCAAAGCCTTTACCAACTGTTAGAAGGCCTGAACACCTTTTATCAGCAGAGTCTGCGCCAGCCGCAGGCACAGCTTGCTCAGCAGTATCTCGCCACCCGCGGCCTTAGCCAGCAAGTGATTGATCACTTCGCTATTGGCTATGCCCCACCGGGTTGGGATAACGCGCTCAAGCGCTTCGGTCAGCAGAAAGATGATCGAGAGTCGCTGATGGAAGCTGGCATGCTGGTTAGCAATGACAAAGGCCGGACGTACGATCGCTTTCGCGACCGCATCATGTTTCCGATTCGCGATAAACGTGGACGAGTCATTGGTTTTGGCGGCCGGGTGCTGGGCAACGATACGCCGAAATACCTGAACTCGCCGGAAACACCGATTTTCCATAAAGGCCGTCAGTTGTATGGCCTGTATGAAGCGCAGAAAAATCATCCCCAACCAGCGCGTCTGCTGGTCGTGGAAGGTTATATGGATGTGGTGGCACTTGCGCAGTTCGGCATTGATTATGCCGTTGCTTCGTTGGGAACCTCGACCACCGCCGAACATATCCAGCTGCTGTTTCGCTCGACGGAAAACGTGATTTGCTGTTACGACGGCGACCGCGCGGGTCGTGAAGCCGCCTGGCGTGCACTCGAAACCGCATTGCCTTACATGAATGATGGTCGTCAGCTACGCTTTATGTTTTTGCCTGATGGCGAGGACCCGGACACGCTGGTGCGCAAAGAGGGCAAAGTGGCGTTTGAAGCAAGGATGGAGCAGGCAATGCCGCTCTCCACGTTTCTGTTCGACAGCCTGCTGCCGCAAGTTGATCTGAGCACGCGCGACGGTAAAGCACGCCTGAGTACGTTGGCGCTGCCGTTGATCAGCCAGATCCCGGGCGAGACCCTGCGCATTTATATGCGTCAGGAATTAGGTAATAAACTCGGCATTCTTGACGATAACCAGTTAGAGAAGCTACTGCCGAAACAGGCCGAGAGTGGTGCCGCACCCACTGCACCGCCACTGAAGCGCACCACCATGCGCGTGCTGGTTGCCTTGTTGGTGCAAAATCCGCAGTTCGCCGCGATGGTGCCTGCTCTCGAAGGTCTTGAGCAGTCAAAAATGGCGGGGTTGCCGCTGTTCGTGGAGTTAGTCAGCCGTTGTTCTGAGAATCCTGGCCTGACGACCGGACAGCTACTAGAGTTATATCGCGGGACAAATTTTAGTCAGACACTTGAAACACTGGCCACCTGGAACCACATGATAGTGGATGAAGAGGCCGAAGCGGTCTTCCAGGATTCGCTGGCAAGTCTTTACGATTCCGCGTTGGAGCAGCGCCTTGAAGCGCTTATCGCGCGCGACCGTACCGAAGGATTAAGTGCCGCCGAACGCCGTGAATTCTGGGCACTGAGCCAGGCACTGGCAAAGAAATAATCGTTTTAAGCGCCTTGGTTGCCGATACCGTTAAAATGGCAGGGAACCGGGGCGATAAGCATTAGCGGAACCTGGCGAGAAGCCAGGCCCGAAAAAAAGAATCCAAGCGGCTTAAGTGCCGATTATAGAAGGGCAAAAGCCCTGGCCGCGACGAAGGCAGCGGCAAAAACACAACGCCTTCACTGTTATTGTTGGCTCGCTGCCGACCGACACCAATCTAATTAACAGAAGTGTGGATACCGTCTTATGGAGCAAAACCCGCAGTCACAGCTTAAGCTACTTGTCACCCGTGGTAAGGAGCAGGGCTATCTGACCTATGCTGAGGTCAATGACCATCTGCCGGAAGATATCGTCGACTCCGATCAGATCGAAGACATCATCCAGATGATTAACGATATGGGTATTCAGGTGGTGGAAGAAGCCCCTGATGCCGATGATCTGATGCTGAATGAAAACAGTGCCGATACCGACGAAGATGCCGCGGAAGCCGCCGCTCAGGTGTTATCCAGCGTTGAATCTGAAATTGGCCGTACCACCGACCCGGTGCGCATGTACATGCGTGAAATGGGTACTGTTGAACTGCTGACGCGTGAAGGCGAAATCGACATCGCTAAACGCATCGAAGACGGCATCAACCAGGTTCAGTGCTCCGTTGCAGAATATCCGGAAGCGATCACCTATCTGCTCGATCAGTACGATCGTGTTGAAGCGGGCGAATCACGTCTGTCCGACCTGATCACCGGCTTTGTCGATCCGAATGCAGAAGAAGATCTGGCACCAACTGCGACTCATGTCGGTTCTGAGCTGTCTGAAGAAGACCGCGACGACGACGATGAAGACGACGAAGAGAGCGATGACGACAGTTCTGACGACGATAACTCTATCGATCCAGAACTGGCGCGCGAAAAATTCGTTGAGCTGCGTACACAGTATGAAACGACCCGCACGGTGATCAAAGCCAAGGGCCGCAGCCATGCCGACGCAGTTGCCGAAATTCAGAATCTTTCTGAAGTGTTCAAACAGTTCCGCCTGGTACCGAAGCAGTTCGATTACCTGGTGAACAACATGCGTGAAATGATGGAGCGTGTGCGTACTCAGGAACGCATCATCATGAAGCTGTGTGTTGAACTGTGCAAAATGCCGAAGAAAAACTTTATCACGCTGTTCACCGGCAACGAAACCAGTGAAAGCTGGTTCAAAGCCGCGCTGGCAATGAACAAGCCGTGGTCTGAAAAACTGCTGGAAGTGCAGGATGACGTTATGCGTTGCCTGCAAAAACTGCTGCAAATTGAAGAAGAAACCGGCCTGACCATTGAGCAGGTCAAAGACATCAACCGTCGTATGTCTATCGGCGAAGCCAAAGCGCGTCGTGCGAAGAAAGAGATGGTGGAAGCTAACCTGCGTCTGGTGATTTCAATCGCCAAGAAATACACCAACCGTGGTTTGCAGTTCCTCGACCTGATTCAGGAAGGTAACATCGGCCTGATGAAAGCGGTTGATAAGTTTGAATACCGTCGTGGTTATAAGTTCTCAACTTACGCCACCTGGTGGATCCGTCAGGCCATCACCCGTTCTATCGCCGACCAGGCACGTACCATCCGTATTCCGGTGCATATGATTGAGACCATCAACAAACTCAACCGTATTTCGCGCCAGATGTTGCAGGAGATGGGCCGCGAACCGACGCCGGAAGAACTGGCTGAGCGTATGCTGATGCCGGAAGATAAAATTCGCAAAGTGCTGAAAATCGCTAAAGAGCCGATCTCTATGGAGACGCCGATTGGTGATGATGAAGATTCGCATCTGGGCGATTTTATCGAAGACACCACGCTGGAGCTGCCGCTGGACTCTGCTACTTCTGAGAGCCTGCGTTCCGCAACCCACGACGTGCTGGCGGGTCTGACTGCGCGTGAAGCGAAAGTGCTGCGTATGCGTTTTGGTATCGATATGAATACCGACCACACGCTGGAAGAGGTAGGCAAACAGTTCGACGTAACGCGTGAGCGTATTCGTCAGATTGAAGCCAAGGCGCTGCGTAAACTGCGTCACCCGAGCCGTTCCGAAGTACTGCGTAGCTTCCTTGACGACTGATTTGGTCCAAAACAAAAAACCCCGGCTTGCCGGGGTTTTTTATTGTCTCAGAACAACTGTAATCCTTCATATAGCTGGCGATAGGCGGCAGCCATCTCCTCCAGCGAAGCGCGATTCAGGCCGCTCGGGTTGGGCAGCACCCACAACCGGGTAGCACCGAGCATTTGCGGCTGCTCGCCCCACTCCACCTTACGCTGGCGAAATGCGCGCTGGAAGGCATCTTTGCCCAGCACCGCCAATGCACGCGGCTGGTAACGCAGCACCTTTTCCTGCAATCGACTGCCGCCATCGCGCAGCTCATCACCCGCCAGTTCTGTGGCCTGTACGGTAGGACGCTCCACCAACATGGTGATGCCACAACCCGTTTCCAGTAAACGTTGCTCCTGTTCCGGCTTGAGTTGCTCATGGGTAAATCCTGCCAGATGAATCACCTTCCAGAAGCGATTACCCGGATGTGCAAAATGGAAACCGGTGTGCGCTGAGGATTGGCCTGGATTGATGCCGCAAAACAACACCTGCAAATGCGGAGCGATGATGTCGCGAATGTTGTGTTCACTCATGCCAACACCAACCCGGCGCGTTGCTTCACTGACTGACGGCTGGCAGCCAAAATATCGTTCGCGTCGGCTTCATCCGGACAGGCGCGCGCCAGCGCCATCGCTCCCACCATCTCGGCCAGTATGCTGGCAGCAAGGGTGTCGGCCTGAGCATTACCCAACTGCTGCAAAGGTTCCGCCAGACGCTGGCAAACCGCTTCACGCCGTCGGGAAAACAACGTACGCGCCTCGATTGGCAAATGCGCCATTTCACTGGCAAGCGCGGGCAGTGGGCAACCTTCACCCGGCATCGCACGATGGATATCAGAGAGATAATTATCAATTAGCAATGCCAGGCGCTGAGCCGGGTCCTCGACCTGCACAATCGCGGCAATACGTTGCGCAGAGTCAGCAAACATTTGTTCAATCACCGCCTCAACCAATGCTTCACGCGACGCGAAATGGGCATAGAAACCACCGTGCGTCAAACCGACACGCTTCATTAACGACGCCACGCCAATGCTCTCAGTACCACACTCACGCATCACTTTGGCCGCCTCATCCAGAATGCGTTGACGCGTACGCGCTTTGTGGCTCAGTTTTTCCATCTTCTGCCCCTCCTGATCATCAGTTACGACAATCATAGTAATTATTACGACCATCATATTCCAGCTTGACGAAAAATATTATGACCGTCATATTTATCACGTCAAATATGATAACCATCATTTAGAGGAATCGACCATGTCATCATCTCAACTGGCTTTGATCACCGGCGCATCCAGCGGTATTGGCGCAACCTACGCAAAACAACTGGCCGCTCGCGGTTACAACCTGATTCTGGTGGCACGCGATGCTGCCCGCCTTAACGCGCTGGCGCAGAGCTTGCGAGAATCAGCAGGCGTGGAAGTCTCCGTAGTCCCGGCAGACCTCACCAAAACGCAGGATTTGCAGCGCATTGAACAAGAAATTCGTGACAACCACCAAATCACTTTGCTGCTGAATAACGCAGGAATGAGCGTAGAGGGTGAATTTATTGATGCGGATATCGAACGTATTCAAACCATGCTGGCGTTGAATATTGTCGCACCAACCCAATTAGCTCATGTCGCGGCCCAGGCTTTTCGTGCGCGCGGCCATGGCACCATCATTAATATTGCTTCCGTGCTGGCGTTGATCCATGAGCGCTTTAACGGCGCATACGACGCGACGAAATCCTTTGTTTTGACACTAACGCGCGCCATGCAGCGTGAGCTGGCTGATAGCGGAGTCCACGTCCAGGCTGTCCTGCCCGGTGCAACGCGTACCGAAATTTTTGATCGTTCAGGCACCCCAATTACGACATTCCCGGCAGAAATGCTGATGGAAGTGGAAGATCTGGTGAGTGCCGCGCTGAGTGGACTGGATGCTGGTGAGTCGGTCACCATCCCGTCGCTGGAAAACACTGGGCTATGGCAGGAATTCGATAACGCCCGGATAGCGTTGCAACCTTATTTGTCGCTGAACAAACCGGCATCACGTTATCAGCAGGCATAAAGGTAACAAGCAGACAGGGCATTCCTGCCCTGTCTCAGATTCGTCTACGGATTAAGGGGATTGTTGTCACAACGGATAAGGGATATACGAATTTTCTTATGGATATCAAGGAGTCAGATACTGCGCTAATTTTGAGCAACCAGCTATCAATGGCTGGATCACCCTGGCGAGATACTTTATAATCCCCGCTCCGCTGGCCCCTTAGCTCAGTGGTTAGAGCAGGCGACTCATAATCGCTTGGTCGCTGGTTCAAACCCAGCAGGGGCCACCAAATTTAGTGATGAAAATCATTAAGTTAAAACGCATATCATCAGTTGACTTGTTGGTTATGCTCTCTGAGTGCCCCCTTTTTGTCCCCCCAATTTTTTCATCTTGCGGTTCCAGCCCCATGTCCATGCCCAGCGCCGAGTTGGACCAATGTCTTTTTCAGCAATGGCTCTCAGTTTATCGAGATACTTTTCTGCTATTTCCCACAATTCCTGCGCATAACTAGCTATTGTGTAATGATTAGATTCTTCTCCTGACATTGCCTCTGAATGCCTGGAATCTGCGTCAGAAATTTCGTCATAGAATGCTCTTAGATTGCTAAGAAGTTTTTCGTTAAATCTTAGTTTACCCATTGAGCACAATCACTTAGTTGCTGGCAATAGATGGCATCTTCAACGGCTTCTGCCGTAGGCCGGCTGGCAGGAAAAAGCGCGCAGGCTCGCACCACGCTCAGCAGTTCGGTGGCCACGGCCAACGTGTCGGCATCATCGCCGGTGCAAACCAGTCCCACATTCACCGTGCTGACGCTGATAATCGTTCGGGTGCCTTAGTTGATTTCCTCAACACGCACGTCGTGGTGGTAATCCCGAGCCATAAAACGAATCTCCGGTTTAGGGGTTTCGTTATGGTCGCGCCTCCTCTACATCAAGGCACGCACTGGACGTCGTGTGAAGGCCGTCACATTAACTGGATAACTTTAACGCATGAAATCAGCGCCCTCAAAAAGCGTGAAGGCGGTTTTTTGCTGGGTTTTCATGGTGTAGTATCGGAAAAACTCACTTCAGCACTAAGGTTGAGCGCAGCATCGACTGACATTGACCGGCAAGGTAACAGGGATGGCTTACGATAATCACTACATTGTTAACTGGATGGAAGCAGACAAAGAGCTGGCGCTCAGACTGGACCGCGCGCTTAAAGGTGTCAAAGATGAGATGCTGGAAAAAGGACAGCAGCTTTCAGATGCCTTCACCCGAGCAACCTGGTATACATCATGTCTGACGGATAATTATCAGGATGTTTGCTCCAGGCTGGGTAATGAGGATGTCAGGTTTGTTAAGGGTCTGATTGAACTGGTAAAAAGAAGAGATATCATCTTTATTCTTATCAAACTGTATGTGGAAACTTATCTAAAGAACGAATCAGAAGATAAAGTCACAAATATCGCTCGCGCATTATCAAAAATGGGCGCACATACTGCCAGCGGTGTGCTGACGAGTCGAGCACTTACTTTTGCTGTAGCACAGTCAATTGCACATTCATTCTCACTGACTTCACATTTTGCACGTAACAAAATCGCAAATGGGCAAATTATGCTCTTTGGGCATTAACTGGCTACAGTTATGTGACCGAAGCGGCTAAAAAGGCTGAAGAATTACAACGCTTTCAGCTCGCCTATTATTATGTCCTCTACAGTCAGAACCTTGAGATGATGTATTTTCTAATCGAGCCTATTATCTCCAGAAACAATCACTTCAGTACCCTTGGAAAAACTGCAACAGAACTGGCACAAGGGCTATACAGGTTAATGCAATGATAAACAGACTGTTCAAGAGAATATTTAAAGACCTTACCTGGTATTTCTCCGGGGCAATCCCCGTTATTCTGGTTATCATTTTCTCGATGATCGCCGTTACATACTGGGAAAAATACGCCATCAAAAGCATCGGAATATTCATCCTGGTGATGATTGCTGCATATGTCTATGTGGCGGTGAAATTCAAAAGTTAGCAAAAGGCATTAACGAAGCACTTTATTTGTGCAAAAATCGGTCCATCTTCCTTCATTTTTATCTGACCGGAAATGCTATGGCTGGCGTGAACAAAGCTCAACTGACTGAAACCGATATCATCACCAAATTTATCCTTCCGGCTATCAAAGATGCGGGCTGGGATGTCATGGCCCAGATCCGCCAGGAAGTTAAACTGCGCGATGGCAAGGTCGTGGTGCGTGGGAAACTGGCGGCCCGTCTCGCGGTCAAATCAGCAGATATTGTGCTTTACCATAAGCCAGGGTTACCGTTAGCGGTCATTGAAGCCAAGGCTAATAAGCATGAAGTCGGCAAAGGCATGCAGCAGGGGTTAGGCTATGCCTCACTGCTTGACGTTCCATTTATTTTTGCTTCCAATGGTGACGGTTTTATCTTTCACGATAAAACCAATCCATCACAGCTCGAGTCGGAGATCGCCTTACATGATTTCCCAACACCTGCTGAGCTGTGGCACAAATTCTGTATCTGGAAAGGTTATACCTCAGAGCAGCTCCCGGTCATTACTCAGGATTACTTCGATGATGGCAGCGGTAAAGCCCCCCGTTATTATCAGCTCCAGGCCGTAAATAAAACCATTGAAGCCGTGTCTGCTGGCGCGAAACGTGTATTGCTGGTAATGGCGACAGGGACAGGAAAAACCTACACCGCGTTTCAGATCATCTGGCGGTTGTGGAAGGCAAAAAACAAGAAACGTATTCTCTTTCTTGCTGACCGCAATATTCTCGTAGACCAGAGCAAGAATAACGACTTTCAACCCTTCGGTAGCGCAATGACCAAAGTGACGGGCCGCACCATTGATCCGGCTTTTGAAATCCACCTTGCGCTATACCAGGCCATCACCGGACCAGAAGAGTCACAGAAAGCCTATAAACAGGTTGCTCCCGATTTCTTCGACCTGATTGTCATCGATGAGTGCCATCGCGGCAGTGCTTCTGAAGACAGTTCATGGCGTGAAATTCTCGAATATTTTGGCAACGCCACGCAGGTGGGCCTCACTGCGACCCCTAAGGAGACGGATGATGTCTCCAGCACCGACTATTTTGGCGACGCGGTATATACCTATTCGCTTAAAGAAGGCATCGAGGATGGCTTTCTTGCTCCCTACAAAGTGGTGCGCGTGGATATTGATGTCGACCTACAGGGCTGGCGGCCAACCAAGGGGCAGATTGATAAAAACGGCGAGCAGATTGAAGACCGGATCTACAATCAAAAAGATTTCGACCGCACAATGGTGATTGACGAGCGCACCCTGCTGGTGGCGCAAACCATTACTGACTATCTGAAGCGCACCAACCCAATGGATAAAACCATTGTTTTCTGTAACGACATCGATCACGCCGACCGAATGCGCCGCGCCCTGGTTAATCTGAATCCCGAACAAGTCGCCAGGAATGAAAAGTATGTGATGAAAATCACCGGCGATGATGATGAGGGTAAAGCTCAGCTGGATAACTTTATTAATCCCAAAAAAGCCTATCCGGTGATTGCAACCACGTCTGAGCTGATGAGTACGGGGGTTGATGCCAAGACCTGTAAGCTGGTGGTACTGGATCAAAATATTCAGTCGATGACCAAGTTCAAGCAGATTATTGGCCGTGGCACGCGTATTGACGAGAAGTATGGCAAATTGTGGTTCACTATCCTCGACTTTAAAAAAGCCACTGAATTATTTGCCGATGAACGTTTTGATGGCGTCCCTGAAAAGGTCATCCGCACCACTTCAGAAGAGATCACTGACCCTGAATCAGATTTCGACGAGGAACTGGCAGATGAAACACCTCCAGAAGAAGCAGGCAATGCCGTAACGGCGCTGGAAGAAGAAGCGGCAGAATACGGCGTAACACCAGACGACGAACCAACCGTATTTGTCGAAGACGATGAGCATAAAATCCGCAAATTCCACGTCAGCGGCGTTTCGGTTAAGGTGCTGGCTAAGCGCGTGCAGTATTACGATGCCGACGGAAAGCTGGTCACCGAATCTTTCCAGGACTACACCCGCAAAACCCTGATAAAATCCTACGCCTCACTCGATGAGTTCACCTCAAAGTGGCAAGGCAGCGCGCGCAAGCAGGCAATCATCGAGGAGCTTGAGCAAGAGGGGATTCTCTGGGAAGTTTTGGCTGAAGAAGTGGGCAAAGATCTCGACCCATTCGATTTACTCTGCCATGTGGTTTACGGTCAGCCAGCGTTGACTCGCCAGGAGCGGGCAGCGAACGTGCGTAAACGCAACTACTTCACCAAATACGCAGAGCCAGCACAACGGGTACTCAGCGCCCTGCTCGATAAGTATGCCGATGAAGGCGTCAAAGAGATTGAGGATATTCAGGTACTTAAACTGAAACCCTTCGATACCCTTGGGCGTCCACTTGAGATCATCAAAAGCAGCTTTGGCGACAAACAAGCTTATGAAAATGCCGTGAACGAACTGGAAAACGAAATCTACCAGTTGCCGCCGCGCTCCGCCTGACCGCTTAACAATTTAATGCCACCGATGAGTCTACGCTCGCGGTGGCATCCTTTTTTAAAATGGATAATCCACTATGTCTATCAGCTCCGTTATCAAATCCCTTCAGGACATCATGCGCAAAGACGCGGGGGTTGACGGCGATGCCCAACGCCTGGGCCAACTGTCCTGGCTGCTATTTCTGAAAATCTTTGATACCCAGGAAGAAGAGTTAGAACTGGAGCAGGATAACTACCAGTTGCCTATCCCGAAGCGCTACCTCTGGCGCACCTGGGCCGCCAACAGCGAAGGGATCACCGGCGACAGCCTGCTGGAGTTTATCAATGATGACCTGTTCCCAACCCTTAAAGATCTCACTGCCCCGGTGGATAAAAACCCGCGTGGCTATGTGGTGAAACAGGCGTTTAGCGATGCCTACAACTACATGAAAAACGGCACTCTGCTGCGCCAGGTGATTAACAAGCTGAATGAAATCGACTTTAGCAGTAGCACCGAACGTCATCTGTTTGGCGACATCTATGAACAGATTCTGCGTGATCTGCAAAGCGCCGGTAACGCCGGTGAGTTTTATACCCCGCGTGCCGTCACCCGTTTTATGGTGAACCGCATTGACCCGAAACTGGGTGAGTCGATTATGGACCCCGCCTGCGGCACCGGCGGCTTCCTGGCCTGCGCTTTTGACCACGTAAAAGATAACTACGTCAAAAACACCGCGGATCATCAGACGCTGCAACAGCAGATTTTCGGCGTTGAGAAGAAACAACTGCCGCACCTGTTGTGCACCACCAATATGTTGCTGCACGGCATTGAGGTGCCGGTACAAATCCGTCATGGCAATACGCTGAACAAACCGCTGTCATCCTGGGATGAGCAGATTGATGTCATTGTCACCAACCCGCCATTTGGTGGTACAGAAGAAGACGGTATTGAGAAGAACTTCCCAGCGGAAATGCAAACGCGTGAAACCGCTGATCTGTTCCTGCAACTGATTATTGAAGTGCTGGCAAATAAAGGCCGTGCGGCCGTAGTCCTGCCTGACGGCACGCTTTTTGGCGAAGGCGTTAAAACTAAAATCAAAAAACTGCTGACCGAAGAGTGCAACCTACACACCATTGTGCGGTTACCCAACGGCGTGTTTAACCCGTATACCGGCATTAAAACCAATATCCTGTTCTTCACCAAAGGTCAGCCGACCAAAGATATCTGGTTCTATGAACACCCGTATCCAGAAGGTGTGAAAAACTACAGCAAAACCAAACCGATGAAGTTTGAAGAGTTCCAGACTGAGATCGACTGGTGGGGCAACGAAGCCGACGGTTTTGCCAGCCGAGTTGAAACCAATCAGGCGTGGAAAGTTGGCATCGATGAGATTATTGCCCGCAATTTTAACCTAGATATCAAAAACCCGTATCAGGGTGAAGTCGTTAGTCACGACCCGGACGAACTGCTTGCTCAGTACCAACAGCAGCAAACCGAGATTAGCCAACTGCGCAACCAACTGCGTGATATCCTCGGTGCCGCGCTTGCGGGTAAGGAGGCCAACTGATGTCTGTTGAACAACTGATCACCCAACATATCGATACCTGGACTTCTGCCTTACAGACGCGTTCAACGGCTGGGCGCGGCAACAATGGCAAGATTGACCTTTATGGCATCAAGAAGCTGCGTGAGTTGATTCTGGAGCTGGCGGTACGCGGGAAACTGGTGCCACAGGATCCAAATGATGAACCGGCGTCTGAGTTGCTGAAACGGATTGCGGCTGAAAAAGCCGAGCTGGTGAAGCAGGGGAAGATTAAAAAACAGAAGCCGCTGCCGGAGATTGGTGAGGATGAGAAGCCTTTTGAGTTGCCGGTGGGTTGGGAGTGGGTCAGAATTTCTGAAATAGGACATGATTGGGGACAAAAAACACCGAGCTGCCAATTTACCTACATTGATATTGGTTCAATCGATAAAGAACTAGGTGTTATTAATGAACCTGAAATTATTCAGGCTAAAAATGCTCCATCAAGAGCAAGAAAGATAGTAAAAAAAGGTACAGTTGTATACTCAACCGTAAGACCATATTTATTAAACATTGCAGTAGTTGCACAAGAATTTTCCCCAGAGCCTGTTGCCAGCACTGCATTTGCCATTATCCACCCTTTCATGGGGATATTTTCAGATTACATTTATTATTATCTTCGCTCATCAACATTCATTACTTATGTAGAGGGATGTCAAACAGGAATTGCTTATCCCGCCATTAATGATAAACAATTTTTCACAGGGCTTATTGCTATACCACCCTCTAATGAGCAAGATCTTATCGTAAATAAGGTCGGCGAACTCATGGCCTTGTGCGATCAACTGGAACAGCAATCCCTGACCAGTCTGGAAGTACATTCCCAGCTGGTTGAAACGCTGCTGGCAACGCTCACCGACAGTAAAAATGCCGAAGAGTTAGCCGAAAACTGGGCACGAATCAGCCAGCATTTCGATACGTTGTTTACCACCGAAGCCAGTATCGACGCACTTAAGCAAACCATTCTGCAACTGGCGGTGATGGGTAAACTGGTGCCGCAAGACCCGAACGATGAACCAGCCTCTGAACTGCTAAAACGTATTGAGCAGGAAAAAGCGCAGATGGTGAAAGAAGGAAAAATTAAAAAACAAAAACCTTTGCCACCAATTAGTGAGGATGAGAAGCCGTTTGAGTTACCACAGGGGTGGGAATGGTGTCGAATAAAAGAAATAGCTCAAGTAGGAACAGGTTCTACTCCTTCAAGAGATAATCCTGATTATTGGTCTAAACCAGAATTTAATTGGGTTACAAGTGGTGAAACATCATCACCATTTATTATCACTACAGCTGAAAAAGTATCAATGAGGGCTGTAATGGAAACAAACATTTCAATTTACCCACCAGGCACGCTTGTGATTGCTATGTATGGTCAAGGTAAAACGCGTGGTCAGATAACTGAATTGCGTATCTCAGCGGGAACAAACCAAGCTTGTGCTGCAATCCAATTATTTGAAAGTAATGAATTTCACCGTAGATACATAAAATTTTTCTTTGAAAAATCGTATGAAGATTTAAGAAGTCATGCCGCAGGCGGGGCTCAGCCGAATCTAAATTTAGCTAAAGTATCAAATACACCTATTCCTATCCCACCTTTAGCAGAACAAATTAAAATTACATCCAAAGTCGATGAGTTATTTGTTTTTTGTGACAATTTTAAATCCCGCCTGCAATCCGCCCAGCAAGCCCAACTTCACCTGGCGGATGCACTCACTGATGCAGCATTAAGCTAAGGAACAGACAATGCCGGTTCATCATGCTATCTGGCGAGTGGGTGACAAACCCCAGCCACTGACCATCAGCAAACTGGCCAGTGAGAGTTTGCTGGAAAGAATGATCTTAAACGACCCAACCATTCTTTCAGATCAGTGGATGATCATAGGTCATCAGGAAAATACACTCGATAAGGGGCGTATTGACCTGCTGGCGATTGCGCCCGATGCTTCATTGATCTTGATTGAGATTAAACGTGACCGCACACCGCGCGAAGTGGTGGCTCAAGCGCTGGATTATGCCTCGTGGGTAGATGATTTAACAGCAGACCGCCTGTCACAAATCTATGAAAAATTCTCCGGCGGCGGCAATCTGGGCGAAGCTTTTAAGCAACGATTCAACGCTGAGTTAGAAGAAGAGTCCATCAATCAGTCACACCAAATCATTATCGTGGCGGCGGAATTGGATCCGTCCACCGAACGCATTGTCGACTACCTAAGCAAAAATGGTATCTCTATTAACGTGCTGTTCTTTAAAGTCTTTCATCACGGGGACGAACAGTTTTTAAGTCGTGCCTGGCTTCTCGATCCCAGCGAGACGCAAACTAACGCTGCTCAAGCCACCGCAGGGGCCAGTGCCAAAACCAAGGAGCCGTGGAACGGTGAGTTCTATGTCTCGTTTGGTGACCCAGCCAGCCGTAGCTGGGAAGAGGCCCGCCGCTATGGCTTTATCAGCGCCGGTGGCGGCAGTTGGTATAGCCAGACCTTAAAACAACTTCAGCCCGGCGATCGCGTATGGGTGAAAATCCCGGCTACCGGTTATGTCGGCGTTGGCATCGTGCAAAGCGCCGTTGAACCTGCCAGCAGTTTTACACTGGATACCGAAGCCGGTGAAAAACTCGCGATGGACGTACTCAAGCATGGCGAACTGTACCGCCAAAATGCGGATGACCCTGATAAGTCAGAGTATTTTGTCCCGGTGAAATGGCTTGAAACCCGTAGTGAGCAGGAAGCCAGGAACGAGGTTGGATTCTTCGGCAATCAGAATACCGTTTGCAAACCTACCACGCCAAAGTGGCGACATACTGTTGAAAGATTGAAAAATCACTTCAGAAACTGGAATACGAACGAGTAAAAATTTCCCGCATTCAGGCGAATGGATTTTAATAAGGATCTTAACAATGCGTAAAATCCTCTACTCCGAATACACGTTCCGGCGGTCACACGAAGGTGTGGCTGCCCCGACGTTTTATTCGGGGATTACCCATGCAAACAAGAAATCGCGCGTTTCGTCGCCATCATATGAAAAGGCTCAAAACTAAACGCAGTCGATATAATAATGCGGCTTACAGCTGGCCTGAAGGGGCGAATATCGGGAAGGCTTACCATACGCCATGCCCCTGCTCATGCTGGATGTGTGGACATCAGCGTTTTCATCACGGAATGAACATGCAGGAAGTGACAGCAAGAGCCAAATACCAAGACTAAGCAACAGAGCCCACCTCAATGGTGGGCTATTTCCCGGCCAATACCAATGCAAATGCCATCATTGGATATGCCAGAAATCTAACGCTGCTTACTGAGCTGATTCTATAAAAATCTGCTTATATAACATCAATTGAACCTATCGATCACCAGCATCAGTTTCCCTTCTCCTCCCGCAGCAACTGATACCGATACTCCAACTGCCTCAACAGTATCTCGATCTGAACCTGTTCACCGCTTTGATTTCCCTCGTCTTCAGCGTAACGCCGTAGCTGCTCCTCAACTGGTGGATGCTGATTAAATGCCTGCATTACTGAAAATATGCTGGATTTCAATTCACTTACCGTCAGGTATTTGCCGCGCGTTTTATCCAGACGGTTAAGTTGCTCTGTCAATTGCTGTAACTCAGCCATTCCTTGCTGCCAACTCTGTAAGCGCTCAAACGGAATAGCTTCTTTTACCCTACGTTGTTGTTCCATGTGCGCCTGTTGTTGCATTTGCTCATACCTGAACCAGACCACACCTCCCAACACCATCGCCCCAGCCAGTAGCGTGCAACAGGCACCGCTGACGAAAGGCTTTAACATTGAAGCTGACGCTCCCACTGTAGGCTGAGTGACATAGACTTTCGGAGTCGGCGGTTCGGAGAGTGGCTGCGGCATATTTACCGCCCCCTCCTTAAGATGCACGATTGCAGACTTTATCTGCTCGTACAGAGCGCCTGTCTGACCTGCATCTCTCATGCCATAGCCGGTGAGCGTATCACGTAGTGACTGGAGCAATGCTTCGCTGCGGTACAACCCCGTTAACTCATCCTGATGCTGAAACATACAGCAACGCAGAAAGTTCTGGAGCCGACGTACCAGGGTACTAATGATATCCATGCGCGCCGACATGGCCTGCGGCCACAGTACCGTCCACTGGCATGCAATCAGCGCCTCGAGGATGCTCAAACCTTCATTCAAGCCGTGCACCCCTGCCGTATGTATGCGCGCCAGGGTGTACCAGGAGGCGCTTTGCAACTCCACGCCATTCAACTCAAACAATGCGAGACAGAGCTTCTCGACATGTCGCCAGTCCACATCAGGCCGAGCAGGATGAGAAAGTTTGCCTATCTCATCACGCAACGTGACGTATTCGCTGAAGGTACGCGGGTCTCCACCAATCTGGATTGGTTGGGGAGGTAGTTCGCTCATCATCCGTTGATTATCCTTTGGTTATGCGATCGCTGACTGTGCCTTTTCACGCCATCCTTCCTGAAGGGCGCTTTTCACCTGAGCCAGATGCCGTTCACTGTTGATCGCTCTCTGTTGTGCCACCACCACGCCGGGTTCCCGGGTGAACTGACGCAGACTGGCAGACTCCGCCAGCAGCGGCACGGGCGCTCCGCTCTGCCGGTCCACTACCTCCACATCGTACACGGCCAGAGCCGGGGGAATGTCCCTGTCGGATTTGACCCTGAAGCGGAGGAGGACTGGCTCATCCTGGGTGACCATCCCCGGTACCTTCCCGTCAACCACCAGCGCTGCCAGCGACTTGCTGCACTTGTCGCCAAAGTAAATCATCCGGTAGCGGAAGTAGCTGCCCCAGGGTTCACGACTGCCCAGACTGGCGTGGAGAAACCAGGCGCGCGAGTCATGCACCTGGTCATCAAACAACGCCATAAGCAACCCGTCAGCAGATTCAAGCAGTTCCCGGTGTTTTTGCTCCCC